>CAMWGZ010000045.1 GCA_947173915.1 uncultured Alistipes sp. | reverse complement strand
GGCTCGGAGATGTGTCTAAGAGACCGAGGCGGGAGCGTCTTCTCTCGCTGCCGGGGAGCCGCGCCGGTCGAAAAAGGGGAGGGACTCGTTGGCCGAATCCCTCCCCGGTGTCGCTGCCGCGCCGATGCACGGCCGGCGGCGGATTATTTGAGGTTCTTCTTGCGGATGACCTCCAGCATGTCGTCGGTCATGCTCGACAGATTCCACTCGGGTTTCCAGCCCCATTCCTCGCGGGCGCAGGTGTCGTCGAGCGAGTTGGGCCAGCTCTCGGCGATGGCCTTCTTCACGGGATCGACGTTGTAGTCCATCGTGAAGTCGGGCAGACGCTTCTTGATCTCGGCGCAGATGATCTCCGGCGTGAAGCTCATCGAGGCGATGTTGAAGCTGTTGCGGTGGATCAGTTTGGCGGGGTCGGCCTCCATCAGCTCCACGCAGGCGCGCAGGGCGTCGGGCATATACATCATGTCCATGTAAACATCGCTCGGCACGGGGCAGGTGAAGTGACCCTTGCGGATGGCTTCGTAGTAGATCTCCACCGCATAGTCGGTCGTGCCGCCGCCCGGAAGCGTGACGTTCGAGATCAGACCCGGGAAACGTACCGAACGGGCATCGACTCCGAAGCGGGAGTGATAGTAGTCGCCCAGCAGCTCGCCCGTGACCTTGCAGACACCGTAGATGGTCGTGGGGCGCATCACGGTATCCTGCGGGGTCTTGTCCTTGGGGGACGAGGGGCCGAAGGCACCGATCGACGAGGGGGTGAAGACGGAGCAGTTGTACTCGCGCGCCACTTCGAGCGAGTTCATCAGCGCGCCGATGTTGATCTGCCATGCAGTCTGCGGCTTCGCCTCGCCGACGGCCGAAAGGAGGGCCACCAGATTGAAGATGGAGTCGATCTTCTGCTTCGATACCAGCTCGGCCATTGCCGCCGCGTCCAAAGCGTTCATTACCTGAAAGGGACCCGACTCGGCGAGCTGCTTGCACTCGCGCACGTCGGTGGCTACGACGTTGTCGTTGCCGTAAATCTTACGAAGATAAGTCGTTAATTCGGAACCGATTTGACCACCGGCACCTACGATTAAGATACGTTTCATGCGTTTTAAGTTAAATAGCGGAAGCATAGATATAAAATGATTGTCAATTGCGTACTTTTTTCGGCGGATTTCGATCGTCGTCTCTTCGCTGCCGCTCCGTCCGGGGGAATCCCGCGCCTTGTCGCCATGTCCCGCAGAGGGAACCTTGCCGGGCGGCCTGCGGGCAGTGCGGGAGGGAACGGCCGCAGGAGGCCGCATGCGGCGGAGCGGATGCCGGAGGGCGCAGGTCCTGATTTCGGCCGGTCGCCGCTGTGCGTGCAGGGGCGTTTGCCGATGGGACGGCGGGAGAAATCAGCGGTTTTTTTCTGCCGGATAAAAAAAATATCGGATAACTTTTTGCAGATTTGTTTATATTGTCTATATTTGCACCGCTTTCGAGCGATAAATTGCTGTTGTAGCTCAGTGGTAGAGCACTTCCTTGGTAAGGAAGAGGTCACGAGTTCAAGCCTCGTCAACAGCTCGGAGTCAAGAGGTTATCCGTCGGGTAACCTCTTTTTTCGTGCCGCTGTGTCGCGGATGCCTCGGATTCGCCGGAGCCGGCAGTTGCCGTCAGTTTCCATGCCGGCGGCTTCCTCGTTTCCGATATTTTCCCAGGATATAACGAACAAATTTTGGAATCCACCGGTCTGTGTGTTGGATGGAAACTTTGTTTTTGAGAACTTTGCATCCGTAATAAATAGCAACAGTGCCGAGAAATCGGAAAGATGTTTTGCAATTTCCGCTAAATATGCTACTTTTGTAGTAACATATTGAATACACGGAAAGTGTAGCTTGTTCTCGTCAGACGAACGTAGGAAATTCGACAGAAGAGAGAATAGGCGAACATCTTGCCGCGTCGTATCCATATTTTGTGGGTATAGGCGTGGGGCTGTTGCTTATTTATCTTCAAGGTTTCCTACGACCTGTCTGACTAAAATAAGTTTCGGCACCACGCTTTCTGTTTTATCTATGATTCCGTCGTGTTGGTGTCGGACGGCGACTTAATTTTCATTGTTATGAAAAAAATTTTATTTGTGGTTGCTATCGCAGCTATGGGATTGATGTCGAGTTGTGCAACTAATGCACACTTGACAGCCAATCGTAATGTTAATCAGACGAATGTTGAACTGGCGCAAAGGAATTACCGCATTGTTGGTACGGTTGAAGGTTCGTCTAAGGTTGCACGAGTTTTCGGAATAGGTGGCGTATCGGGGAAATCGGTTCGTGCTAATGCCTATGCCAACATGGTAAAGAATGCGAACCTCACGGGATCGCAGGCCATTATCAACACGACAACCGAAGTAAAACAGCGCGGTGTTGCTCCATTCTACTGGAAGACGGTTGTCACTACCTACGGTCAGGTTGTCGAATTCGTCGAATAACTCTGTTTTCGAGCCATAGCCTGATTTCGGTCAGGTTATGGCTTTGGAATCGTCGTAGATCCTTGAAGCTAAAATTTGTATAAACAATCTATATTTATACCGCTCTGCCTGAGTTTGTCTCTCTTTTTCCTCCCGGGGTTTGAAAAGTCACGGATTTTGCGTATATTTCGAAGTCGAAATCGAATGTTTAAAACGGAAAAACGATGCAAGCCAAATACCTGGGACTGGAACTCGCCAGTCCGATTATCGTCAGCAGTTCGCCCTACACCTCCACAGTCCGCAACATCGAGCAGTGCGCCGCTAACGGGGCCGGCGCGGTGGTGCTGAAGTCCATCTTCGAGGAGCAGATCCTGCACCATGCCGCGGCGCTCGATGCGGTCTCCGATTCGGCTTACGGCGATGCGGATGTCTATTTGCAGCGTTATCTCGGCGAGGACTACAAGGCCGGATTCCTGCGTCTGGTAGGCGAGGCCCGCGAGTGTACGGGGTTGCCCGTGATCGCCAGCATCAACTGTGTGGCCGACAGCAGCGACTGGATCGAGTATGCCTCGATGATGGCCCGGGCGGGTGCTTCGGCGCTGGAGCTCAATATCTTCATCCAGCCGACGGAGGTTCATACCGGTGCCCGCGAGCTGGAGCAGCGCTATGCCGCCATCGTCGAGCGGGTCGTGAAGGCGGTGGGGATTCCCGTGTCGATCAAGCTGCCCATGCGCCTGACCAACGTCTTCTCGCTGTCGAACCAGCTGCTCGGGCGCGGGGCGCGGGGCGTGGTCTTCTTCAACCGTTTCTTCGAGCCTGACGTGAATATCGAGCAGATGGCCTTCGTGGAGAGTTCGCCTTACAGCGAGGCGGCCGAACTGCGCAACGTGCTGCGCACGGCGGCGATCTGCTCGGCCGTGCTGCCGCAGCTCGACCTGGCCGTTTCGACCGGCGTGCACGACGGCGAAGCGGCGGTCAAGGCGCTGCTGTGCGGCGCTCATGCCGTGCAGGTGTGTACGGCATTGCACAAGAACGGGTTCGGTGCGATCGCCGAGATGAACGAATTCATCGACCGCTGGGCCGAGCGGCAGGGGTTCGGTTCGCTTGAGGAGTTCCGGGGTCGCCTGAACTTCAAGAGCGACACCTCGTCGGTCTTCCAGCGCGTGCAGTACATGAAATATTTCCCGTCGGAGGCTTGGTAGCAGTTCCGGCAGGTTGCGTATAACGAAATCGCCCGTCCTTCTCAGGACGGGCGATTTTTCGTTGGACGGACGGAGCGGGCCGTCGCTGTGCGGGTCAGTATTCGATCTTGTCGAGAATGCCTTGCAGGGCGGCGATAGCGACACCGTAATTGGTCATCGGAATGCCTTGCGTGCGGGCACGCTCCACGCGGCTGAGCACGTGCCGCCGGTTGAACATGCAGGCTCCGCAGTGGATGATCAGGTCGTAAGGCGTGAGGTCCTCCGGGAAGTCGGTGCCGCCGACGATGTCGATCCGCAGTCCGGGACCGACCCGTTTGCGGAGCAGGGCGGGGATCTTGACCCGCCCGATGTCCTCGCTCAGGGGGGCGTGCGTGCAGGCCTCGGCGATCAGCACGCGGGACTCCTCCCGCAGGCGGGCAATGGCCTCGGCTCCCGCGACGAAGTAGTCGATGTCGCCCTTGTAGCGGGCGAAAAGCACCGAGAAGGAGGTCAGCAGACTCGCCTCCGGCTTGAGTGCATAGGCCTTGGCGAAGACCTGCGAGTCGGTGATGATCAGTTTCGGCGGGGCGACGAGCGAGGCGAGCGTGCCTTCGAGCTGCTCGGGGGTGCAGCAGACCACGCGGCACTGCTTGTCGAGCAGTTCGCGGATGGTCTGCACCTGCGGCAGGATGAGGCGGCCCTTCGGAGCCTGGGCATCCTGCGGCATGAGGAGCAGCACGAGGTCGCCCGCAGCAGCCAGCCCGGCCGTGATCTCGGCCCGGTTGTAGTCTTCCGGCAGGTTGCGGATCAGCTCTTCGCGCAGGGCGGCGATCCCCTCGCCGGTTGTGGCGCTCAGGCGCAGCGTCCGGTGGCCGGGCAGGTCGGCGGCGGGGGCGCTTTCGCCCGCAGTGCCGAGGTCGGCCTTGCTGCGGACCACGACCGTCGGGATGCGTCGTCCGTCGAGCGTGCGGAGCCATTCGATCTCATCGTCGAGCGGCTCTTCGCCCGCGAGGAGCAGGATGGCCAGGTCGGTCTTGTCGAGTATCTTGCGGCTCTGCTCGACGCGCAGGGCACCGAGTGGCCCTTCGTCGTCGAAACCCGGGGTGTCGATCAGGACGCAGGGACCCAGTCCGGGGATCTCCATCGCCTTCAGCACCGGGTCGGTCGTGGTGCCCGGCGTGTCGGAGACGATGGCGTTGCATTGGCCCGTGAGGGCGTTTACGAGCGACGATTTGCCGCTGTTGCGTCGGCCGTAGATGGCTATGTGGAGCCGTTCGGCGCGGGGGGCGGAGGCGTTCATCGTGTGGCGGGATTAGAACCGGAAATCTCGTTTGCCTGCGGCGATCTCCTCCAGGTGGCGCTCCGTGAGCGCGCGGATGCGGTCGCTCGGCAGCAGGGGCACCTCGCGGGCGATCATCCGCTCGCCGGCGGCCCGGGTTTCGGGCGAGGCGTAGTCGGTCAGGTACTCCTTGAGGGTCATCAGCGCATTCGGCGTGCAGCAGTTGGCGATCAGCCCCCGCTTCACGAGCGACATGAACCGGTCGCCCGTGCGCCCCTCGCGGTAGCAGGCCGTGCAGAAGCTGGGCACGTAGCCCAGTTCGAGTAGCCAGCGGACGATCTCGTCGAGGGAGCGGTGGTCGCTCACGTCGAACTGCGAAGAGTCCTGATCGGCCGGAGTCGTGCCGGCATAGCCGCCCACGCTGGTGCGCGAGCCGCCGCTGATCTGGGAGATGCCGATGTCGAGCACCTGCTCGCGCGAGCGCTGCGATTCGCGCGTGGAGACGATCATGCCGGTGTAGGGGACCGCGATGCGGATCACGGCGACGATCTTGCGGAACGTCTCGTCCGAGATGGCATCGGGGAAATCCTTCGTGTCGATGTCGTCGGCCGGGCAGATGCGCGGCACGCTGATGGTGTGGGGTCCCACGCCGAAGCGTGCTTCGAGGTGCTCGGCGTGCATCAGCAGGCCCGTGAAGTCGTAGCGGTAGGTGTTCAGTCCGAACAGCACGCCGAGGCCCACGTCGTCGATCCCGCCCTCCATCGCGCGGTCCATCGCCTCGGTGTGGTAGGCGTAGTCGCTTTTGGGGCCGGTGGGGTGTAGCGCCTCGTAGGAGGCTTTGTTGTAGGTCTCCTGGAAGAGGATGTAGGTGCCGATTCCCGCGTCGCGCAGGCGGCGGTAGTTCTCGACCGTCGTGGCGGCGATATTGACGTTCACGCGGCGGATCGCCCCGTTCTTGTGATGAATCGAATAGATGGTGTCGATCGATTCGAGGATGTATTCGATCGGGTTGTTGCGCGGATCCTCGCCCGCTTCGAGCGCCAGGCGCTTGTGGCCCATGTCCTGCAGGGCGATCACTTCGCGGCGGATCTCCTCCTGCGTCAGCTTGTGGCGCGGGATCGTCTTGTTCTTGAGATGGTAGGGGCAATAGACGCAGCCGTTCACGCAGTAGTTCGACAGGTAGAGCGGGGCGAACATGACGATTCGGTTGCCGTAGAGCTTCTGCTTGATCTGCCGGGCAAGGTCGAACATTTCGCGGTTCAGGTCCTCCAGCTCGCATTCGAGCAGCACGGCCGCCTCGCGGTGCGTGACCCCCTTGCCTGCGGAGGCTTTGCGGAGAATCTCCTCGATCAGAGGACGGTTCGTGCGGTTGTCACGGGCGTAGGCCAGCGTCTCGACGATTTCGCCGTCGTGGATGAACTCCTCGGCTTTGGATGATGCGACTTGGTACATATGTCGGTCTCTTTTTATTTTTTGATTCGTTGTCTCGTTTCCCGCTCCCGGAGAGGGCGGAGCAGGTGTTTTCTCTTTTCGTTCGTTTGCGGCCGGACGGTGCGGGGCGATCTTTGAGGATCGAACGGAACCCGTCCGCGAAATATTGTCGTTAGGGCCGCTCGCCGTAGTCGCCTCTGGAGGGGGAGATGCGGTAGCCGATGCCTTCCAGCTGCCGGCGCAGCAGTTCCACGCCCTCGGCCGCTTCGGCTCCGGAAGCGGCCTTTCCCTCGTAGAGTGCGTACTTCGCTCGTTCGGCCGGCGGCGAGAGGTTGGGCATCACGACATTCGCTCCTGCCAGAATGCCCCGTGTGCGGCCCTCTTCCGAGAGGGTGGCCAGCGCCGTGGTCGAGGGAATGAGTGCCGCGGGGTGCATCAGCCGCAGGATCGAGATGAGGACCAGCGTGCGCTCCGCACTGCCGGCCGGCTCCGTGCCGAAGGGGGTGTCGTGCTGGGGGATGAACGGACCGATGCCGATCATCTGGGGGCGGAATTCGCGCATGAAGAGCAGGTCCTTCACGATGTGATCGACCGTCTGTTCCGGGGAGCCGACCATGATGCCCGTGCCGGTCTGGAATCCGATCCGCTTGAGGGCGCGCAGACACTCCAGCCGGTGTTCGAGCGACATCTCCTCGGGGTGCAGCAGGCGGTAGTGCGCCGTGTCGATGGTCTCGTGCCGCAGCAGGTAGCGGCGTGCGCCCGCCTCGAAGAGTGCGCGGTAGGATGTCTCCGGACGTTCGCCCAGCGAGAGCGTCACGGCGCACTCCGGCCAGCGGCGGCGGATCTCGCCCAGCAGGGCGGTCAGCGTCCGGTCATCGAACGCCGGATCCTCGCCTCCCTGCAACACGAAGGTGCGCAGGCCGAGCCGGTATCCCTCTTCGCAGCAGGAGAGGATGGTCTCGGGCGAGAGCCGGTAGCGCTCCACGCAGCGGTTGCTGCGCCGGATGCCGCAGTAGCGGCAGTCGTTGCGGCAGATGTTGCCGATCTCGATCAGGCCCCGAATGTAAATCTCCCTGCCGAAATGCGCACGGGCGACCTTACAGGCCGCCCGGTGCAGATAGGCTTGGGTTTCGGAATCGAGGTCGTTCAGCAGATGCCGCAATTCTTCCGCAGGAAGGGTCTGCTCGCGTGCCAGCCGATCGACGAGTCGTTCCATGATTCCGCTTTAGCGTTTTGCCAGCTCCTTGGCGAACTGGCGTTTGCCGTTGTCGTGCAGGCTGTGGGTGCTGGGACCCGTGATGCAGCCTCCTTCGCAGGCCATGACCTCGATGAACTGGGCCGGAGCCTTGCCCGATTTGGCGTAGGCGCGCAGCAGGCTTACGTTCTTCTTGTTCAGGTTGGCCACCTGGATGCCGTTGATCTGCGGTTTGTTGTTGTCGGCCAGGAAGAGCTGCACGGCACCCATCACACCGCCGGCCTGTGCGAAGCTGTGGGCCGCCTGGCTCGAAACGAAGGGGATGGCGAACGGATCGGTGTTCTCGATTTCGATGCCCATGCCGTCGAAGATGGAGTTTACCTCCTCGAACGTGAGGACGAAATCGACGCACTCGTCGCGGCGTGCCTCCTTGCGCTTGGCCACGCACGGGCCGATGAAGACCACCTGCGCATCGGGGTATTTCTCCTTGGCGATGCGGGCGGTGTAATACATCGGCGAGCCGGTGTCCGAAACATATTTTTGCATCTCGGGAATGTGCTTGCGCGTCAGCTCAATGTAGGAGGGGCAGCAGGAGGTGGTCATGAAAGGCTGACCCTCGGCCAGCTTCTCGCCCAGCTCCGTACCTTCGTGGCGGATGGTCTCCATCGCACCCTGGGCCACCTCGATCACGTCGGTAAAGCCGATCGCCTTGATGGCGCCGTACACCTTGTCGGTCGGAGCGCTGTACTGTCCCAGGATGGCCGGAGCGACGATGGCGACGATCTTCTCGCCGTCGCGCAGGCGCTGCAGCACGTCGAATACCTGCGATACCTCGAAGATAGCACCGAACGGGCAGCTGTTCAGACATTTGCCGCAGTAGATGCACTTGCTCTCGTCGATGTGCTCGATGCCGCGCTCGTCCTTGGTAATGGCCTTCACGGGGCAGGCCTCCTCGCAGGGGACGGGCATATAGACGATTGCGTGGTAGGGGCAGCTGCTGTGGCAGATGCCGCAGCTGATACACTTCTCGTGGTTGATGACCGCCTTGCCGGCGCGGTTGAACTCGATGGCTCCCTTCGGGCAGTTCGAGGCGCAGCTGCGGGCGACGCAGCCCTTGCAGAGGTTGGTAATCTCGTAGTTGGTCTGCACGCACGACGAGCAAGCCTCGTCGATTACGCAGAGAATGTTTTCCTTCAGCTCCTTGCCCTTACGTTCGAGTGCCTTTTTCGCATATTCGGAGAGGGGCGTGAGTTCGTCGGTCTCGTCGGACATGTCGAAGCCCATCAGCGGGAGCGATTTGTATTTCCAGACGGCGCGCTCCTTGTGTACGCAGCAGCGTCCCAATACGCGCGCATTGCGGGGACTCAGCTCGATCGGGAGGCGGTCGATGTGCTCGACCAACTGATTTTCCTTCCAGAGTTTAATAAGATTGGTCAGCAACTTGTGTCTGACGATCATCACGTTGTTGGTAAGGGTCATATCGGACAATAGTTAGGGTTTGCAACTTGTGTTTACCCCGCAAA
>CAMWGZ010000044.1 GCA_947173915.1 uncultured Alistipes sp. | reverse complement strand
CACCAATCCGAATATCAAGACGATCCGTCCGCTCAATGACGGTGTGATCGCCGACTTCAACGCCACGGAGCTGATGCTGCGCGGCATGATCAAGAAGGTCAAGACGACGGGCAACCTCTTCGCGCCGTCGCTGCGCATGGTGGTCTGCATCCCCTCCGGTTCGACCAACGTCGAGATCCGTGCGGTGCGCGACTCGGCCGAGCATGCGGGCGGCCGCGAGGTCTATATGATCTACGAGCCGATGGCCGCCGCGCTGGGTGCCGGACTGGACGTTGAGGCTCCCGAGGGCAACATGGTCATCGACATCGGCGGCGGCACCTCGGAGATCGCCTGCATCTCGCTGGGCGGCATCGTCTGCTCGGAGTCGATCAACGTGGCGGGCGACGTATTTACCGCCGACATTCAGGCCTACGTGCGGCAGCAGCACAACATCCGCATCGGCGAGCGTACGGCCGAGGCGATCAAGTGCGCGATCGGCGCGGCCCTGACCGAACTCGACGAGGAGCCCGAGGATTTTGTCGTGACGGGTCCCAACATGCTGACGGCGCTGCCCCAGAGCGTGTCGCTCAGCTACAAGGAGATCGCCTACGCGATGGAGAAGTCGCTCGTCAAGCTGGACGCGGCGCTGATGAAGGTGCTGGAGGCCATGCCCCCCGAGCTGTATGCCGACATCGTGAAGAACGGCATCTACCTGGCCGGCGGCGGTGCCCTGATCAAGGGCCTCGGCAAGCGGCTGAACGCCAAGACCGGACTCCCGTTCCACGTGGCCGAGGATCCGCTGCGCGCCATCGCGCGCGGTACGGGCATCGCGCTCAAGAACATCAACCGCTTCTCGTTCCTGATGAAATAAACCCGCAGGCGGAGCCTGTGCCGTGCCGTGTATAAGTTGATCGAATTTCTGCGGCGGATTTTCGTGCCGCTGCTCTTCATTGTCTTGGAGGTGTGCGCCGTCGTCTATTACGCCCGTTCGTCCGTCTATACGCAGGCCAAGCTGCTGACCCGGTCGAATCAGGCGGTGGGGGCGGTGCACGGTGCCTTGACGGGGGTGCGGCGCTACTTTTCGCTGGGCGGGGAGAACCGGCTGCTGCTGGAGCGCATCGCCACGCTCGAAGAGGAGCTTTTCCGCTACCGGCGCATGACGGCCGACTCGCTCCGCGAGGTGCAGCTGGCCGGCGTGGAGGCCAAACCCTACGAACTGTCGGTGGCCCGCGTGATCTCCAACTCGATCAACAAGAGCCGCAACTACCTGGTGCTCGACCGGGGGCTGCGCGACGGCGTGGAGGAGGGCATGGGCGTGCTCTCGCCCGAGGGGGCGATGGTCGGGCGCGTGGTCGCCTCGTCGGAGCGCTATGCGGTGGCCATGTCGATTCTCAACACCTCGTTCAAGGCGAGCGGCAAGATCGCCGGCGACGACTATTTCGGCTCGATCTACTGGACGGGCGACGACCGCTACCGCGTGCGGATGCGGGAGCTGTCCAAATATGCCCGCATCGGCGAGGGCGACGAGGTGGTCTCGTCGGGTTTCTCGCAATACTTCCCGGCCGACATTCCCATCGGCTTCGTCGAGAGCTTCTCCCTGGCGGCCGACCAGATGTCCTATGACGTGGAGATCCGTCTGGCGGTCAATGTCTCCCAGCTGACCGACGTGGTGCTGATCCGCAACCGGGACCTGGACGAGATCCGGCAGCTCGAATTGCAGGCCCGCAGTATGAAGAATTAGATAAGGAGCATTCATGTATCGCGCATATCCCTATATCCTGCTGTTCGCCGCTTTGGCGTTGTTGCAGGTTTTTTTGTTCGACAACCTTTCGATCAGCGTCTATCTCTCGCCCCTGGTCTATGTCGCTTTCGTCGTGCTGCTGCCGATCGACCTGCGTCCTTCGGTCGTGCTGCTGTCGGCGCTGGCGCTGGGCATCGCGATGGACTGGACGATGGGCGGTGCCGGCATCAATACGATCGCCACGCTGCCTCTGGCCGTGCTGCGCCGGCCGCTGCTTCGCTCCATCTGCGGCGAGGAGAACATTCGCGAGGGGGGAATCCCTTCCCCCGAACGGCTGGGGCGCGGTTCGTTTCTGCGCTACCTGGTCGCGATGGTCGCGGTGCACCACCTGCTCTTCTTCGTCGTGGAGGCGCTCTCGTGGTCGCGGCTGCCCTATACGCTCGGGCGGTGGCTCCTCAGCGGCGCGGTGTCGGTCGGGTTCATCTGGCTGATCGCCCGGATATTTACCGCCAAACGGATCGCTAAGTTATGAATTACAATGCCGACGGAAAGGTCCGCATGCGGACCCTGCAACTGGTCGTGCTGCTCGTCTTCGGCGTGATCGCGGCGCGCCTGGTCTATATTCAGCTCATCGACTCCCGCTACGAAGAGCTGGCCCGGGGCAATACGCTGCGCTCGGAGGTGCTCTATCCCGCGCGGGGCGAGGTGTTCGACCGTAACGGCGAATACCTGGTGCAGAGCCGCGAGTGCTACGACCTGATGGTGATCTATCGCGAGCTGGACCGTGCGGGATTCGACACGGTCCGTTTCTGCCAGGTCACGGGAATCACGCCGCAGGCGCTCCGCCGCGAGCTGGCCAATGCCCGCATGCGGCCGCGCGCGCCGCGCATGATCCTCAATTTCATGTCGAAGGAGGAGAAGCTGCGCTTCGACGAATGCGATTTCCACGGCTTCCATACCGTCTATCGGACCGTGCGCCAGTATCCCCGCAAGGTGGGCGGCAACCTGCTGGGCTACGTCAGCGAGGTCAGTCCGGAGCAGCTCAAGCGTTACCCCTCCTACCAGGCGGGGGAGTATATCGGCGTGAGCGGCGTGGAGTCGGCCTACGAGGCGGAGCTGCGCGGCAAGAAAGGGGTAAAGATCTCCGAGGTCGATACCCACGGTGCGATCAAAGGCTCCTACATGCAGGGCCGCTTCGACTCGCTGCCCGTGCCGGGGTCGTCGATCGTCTGCACGATCGACGCGCGGCTGCAGCTCTTCGCCGAGGAGCTGATGGCCGGCAAGGTGGGCGCGGCGGTGGCGATCGAGCCGGCGACGGGCGAGATCCTGATGATGGTCTCCTCGCCCACCTACGATCCCGACGAGCTGGTCGGCCGGCAGCGCGGCAATCATTATATGGAGCTGCTCTACAACAAGCGGCAGCCGCTGTTCAACCGGGCCGTCAGTTCGCCCTATCCTCCCGGCTCGACCTTCAAGCTGGTGCAGGGACTCATCGGCATGCAGGAGGGGGTGCTTACCCCTTCGATGCGCTACTCCTGCCACGAGGGCTATCAGGTGGGGCGGCTGAAGATGAAATGCCACGCCCACTCCTCGCCGCTGGACCTCTATTTCGCGGTGGCGACCTCGTGCAACGCCTACTTCTGCTATGTCTTCCGCAATATTCTGGAGAACCCGAAGTACGGCAGCGTGAAGCGGGGCTTCGAAGTCTGGAAGGAGTATGTCGAGAGCTTCGGCTTCGGCCGCAAGCTCGGCTCCGACTTCCTGAGCGAGAAGAGCGGCTACGTCCCCGACCGCGAGTTCTACGACAACCGCTACCGCCGCTCGTGGAACGCGCTCACGGTGCTCTCGCTTTCGATCGGCCAGGGCGAGCTGGGCTGCACGCCGCTGCAGATGGCCAACCTGGCGGCGATCATCGCCAACAGGGGCTACTACTATATCCCGCATATCGTCCGTTCGGTCGCCGGGCGCGACTCGATGGATCGGCGCTTCTACGAGCGCCACTACACGAAGGTCGAGCCGCGTTATTTCGAACCGATCGTCGAGGGCATGTGGCGCAGCGTCCATCAGGAGGGGGGCACCTCGCGCGGGGCCTTCCTGCCGGGGCTGGACGTGTGCGGCAAGACCGGCACGGCGCAGAACCCGCGCGGCAAGGACCACTCGACCTTCCTCTCCTTCGCTCCGAAGGAGAATCCCCGCATCGCCATCTCGGTCTATGTCGAGAACGGCGGCTTCGGTGCGGCGACGGCCTTGCCGATCGCTTCGCTGATCGAGGAGTACTATCTGACCGACACCATCCGCCGCCCCTGGCTGGTGGATATGGTCAAGGAGAAAACGATTTATTACCCTGCGTATGGAAAATAGCGGTATCGGCAAGTTGTTCGAAGGGGTGGACCGGTGGACGGTGCTGATCTACGCGCTGATCGTCCTGATCGGCTTCGTCTCGATTACCTCCGCCTCCTACGACGATGCGGGGGCGGCCCTCTTCTCGTTCTCGAACTTCTACATGAAGCAGCTCGTGTGGATGGGCGGAGCCTGCGTTGTGGCCGTCGTGGTGCTGCTCATCGACGCGAGCCTCTACCACAAGTGGGCTTACCTCTTCTATGTCATAGGACTGGGCATGCTGGTCGCGGCGCTCCTCTTCGGCCGCGAAGTGAACGGCGCGAAGGCCTGGTTCGAGTTCGGATCGTTCCGGGTGCAGCCCGTCGAGTTCGCCAAGATCGCGACGGCGCTGGCGCTGGCCCGCGTGATGAGCTCCTCGTCGTTCTCGATCGACCGCCCGGGCGACCTGTTCAAGGTGGGGTGCGTCATCTGCCTGCCGCTGGCGGTCATCGTGCTGCAGAACGACACAGGCTCGGGCATCGTGCTCGTCTCGCTGCTCTTCGTGCTCTACCGCGAGGGGCTGAACAAGTGGCTGTGCATCCCCGTGCTGTTTATCGGGGCGCTCTTCATCTTTTCGTTCCTCCTTACGCCGCTCACGCTGCTGGTGCTGCTGATCTTGGTTTGTACGCTTTCGGAGGCGATGATGAACGGGCTGTGGCGTTCGCGCATCGTCTATCTGGCCGCTTTGGCGCTGGGGTCGCTGACGCTCTATTTCGGCATGCTGCTCGCCGCGCCCGGACGGCTCTCGCTCTACGGGGCGCTGCTCTCGGTCACGCTCCTCTCGCTGCTCGTCGTGGCCGTTTACGCCTTCCGGAGCAACCTGCGCAACATCTTCATCACGATGGGGCTGTTCCTCGCGGCGCTTCTGTTCGTGCCGACCACCGACTACATCTTCAACTCGATCCTCAAGGAGCACCAGCAGAACCGCATCCTGAGCTTCCTGGGCCTTAAGAGCGACCCGCTCGGCACGGACTACAACGTCAATCAGGCCAAGATCGCCATCGGCTCGGGCGGCTGGTTCGGCAAGGGCTTTCTGCAGGGGACGCAGATCCGCTACGGGTTCGTGCCCGAGAAACACACCGACTTCATCTTCTGCACGGTGGGCGAGGAGTGGGGCTTCGCCGGGGCTATGGTGCTGCTGTCGTTGTTCTGCCTGCTGATCTTCAGGTTGATGCGGATGGGCGAGCGCCAGGAGGAGCCTTTCGGACGCATCTATTGCTATTGCGTGGCGGCCTTTTTGCTGTTCCACCTGCTGGTCAATGTGGGGATGACCGTCGGGCTGATGCCCGTCATGGGAATCCCGCTGCCGCTGGTCAGCTACGGCGGTTCGTCGCTGATCGCCTTCACGATCATGCTCTTCATCGCCGTGCGGCTCGATGCCTCGACCCGCCAGTTCGGGTTCCGGTAGCCGCTTCCGGGGGTGCAGGGTATGGAATGGTTCGGACAAGATAAAAATTGCTTATGATACGAGACGAATACAGAGGCCTGACCTCGACCGAGGTCGAGCAGAGCCGCCGCACGCACGGCGGGAACCTCATTACCGCGCGCAGGGAGGATTCCGCCTGGAAGCTCTTCGCCGACAAGTTCCGCGATCCGATCATTCAGGTGCTGCTGGCCGCGGCGGTGCTGTCGCTGGCGATGGCCTTCTTTGACGGCGACTTCATGGAGACCATCGGCATCATCTGCGCGATCGTGCTGGCCACCTGCGTCGGCTTCTTCTTCGAACTGAGCGCCATGCGGCGCTTCCGCCAGCTCAACCGCGTCGATGAGCAGGTGCCGGTCAAGGTGGTCCGCGACGGTGCCGTGACCGAGGTGCCGCGCTGCGAGGTGGTCGTGGGCGATCTGGTCTGGGTCGAGAACGGGGAGACCGTGCCCGCCGACGGCCGGCTGGTCGAGGCCGTCTCACTCAAGGTCAATGAATCGACCCTCACGGGCGAACCCGAGGTCGATAAGACGGTCGATCAGCGCCATTTCGACCCGGAGGCGACCTATCCCTCCGACCGGCTGCTGCGCGGCACGACCGTCGTGGACGGCTACGGCCGGATGGTGGTCGAGGCGGTCGGCGACGCTACGGAAGCGGGACGCGTGACCGAGCAGGCGACCGTTGCCAGCGACGAACCCACGCCCCTGCACCGCCAGCTGACGCGCCTTTCGCGGCTGATCGGCAAGGTGGGCATCGCCGTCTCGGTAGCGATCTTCGCGGCGATGGCTGTGAAGGGCTATCTGGCGGGCGATTTCGCCTCGGGCGACTGGATGCTGACGGCCAAGCAGCTGCTGCGGATCTTCATGGTCTCGGTGGCGCTCATCGTGATGGCCGTACCCGAGGGGCTGCCGATGAGCATCACGCTCTCGCTGGCGCTTTCGATGCGGCGGATGCTCCGCACCAACAACCTGGTTCGCAAGATGCACGCCTGCGAGACGATGGGGGCCGTGACCGTGATCTGCACCGACAAGACCGGCACGCTGACCCAGAACAGGATGCGCGTGGAGCGGATCGTGCGCTATGCGCCGGTCGAGGAGCGGCTGCTGGCCGAACTGATTGCGGCCAACTCGACGGCCTTCCTCGACGAACAGGATGCCGTCATCGGCAATCCGACCGAGGGGGCGCTGCTGCTCTGGATGCGCGAACAGGGATTCGACTACGCCGCCCTGCGCGCTGCTGCGGCGACGGTCGATCGCATGACCTTTACCACCGAACGAAAATACATGGCGACGCTCATCGAGAGCGGCCTCGACGGCCGGCGGATGATCTGTGTGAAGGGTGCCCCCGAGATCGTGCGGGCGATGTGCCGCCCCGACGGCAAGGATGCCCAGGTGGCCGAACAGCTGGCCGTTTTCCAGGGACAGGCGATGCGCACGCTGGCTGTCGCCTGTGCCGAGACTGCGGCCGCGAGCTGCGAGGAGGCGCTGCGCGGGGGCGGACTGACCTTCGTCGCCGTGGCGGCGATCGCCGATCCCGTGCGCGAGGACGTGCCTGCGGCCGTGGCGCGCTGCATGAATGCGGGCATCGCCGTGAAGATCGTCACGGGCGACACCCCGGCCACGGCGCGCGAGATCGCCCGCCGCATCGGTCTGTGGCACGACGAGCAGGATTCGGCCCGGAACGAGATCACAGGCCCGGAGTTTGCCGCCCGGAGCGACGAGGAGCTGCTCGGGCAGGTCGCCGACCTGAAGATCATGTCGCGGGCGCGGCCCCTCGACAAGCAGCGGCTGGTGCGGCTGTTGCAGAAGCGGGGCGAGGTGGTGGCCGTGACGGGCGACGGCACGAACGACGCTCCGGCGCTCAACTTCGCCAACGTCGGCCTTTCGATGGGGTCGGGCACCTCGGTAGCGAAGGAGGCCAGCGACATTACGCTGCTCGACGATTCGTTCGCCTCGATCGCCTCGGCCGTGCTGTGGGGCCGCTCGCTCTACCGCAACATCCAGCGGTTCGTCCTGTTTCAGCTGACGATCAACTTCGCGGCGATCCTCGTCTTCTTCTTCGGCTCGATCTTCGGCACGGAGATGCCCCTCACGGTGGTGCAGATCCTCTGGGTCAATATCATCATGGATACCTTCGCCGCGCTGGCGATGGCCTCCCTGCCCCCCAACCCGGCGGTCATGAACGAGCCGCCCCGTCCGCGCGACGAGTTCATCATCACCCCCTCGATGGCCCGCACGATCTTCGTCTGCGGCGGAATATTCGTCGTCGTGCTGCTCGGCATGCTGGGCTACTGGCGGCTGACCTCGGGCGAGCCCGACGTGCGGCAGCTGACGGTCTTCTTCTCGACCTTCGTCTTTTTGCAATTCTGGAATATGTTCAACGCCAAAGGATTCGAGGCGTGCCATTCGGTGCTGCGCGATCTGCGCGGCAGCCGCACCTTCTTTCTGGTGCTGCTGCTGATCGCCGTGGGGCAGGTGGCGATCGTGCAATTGGGCGGCGAGGTGTTCCGTACCGTGCCGCTCTCGCTCGGGGAGTGGGCCTGGATCATCGGCGGGACCTCGCTGATCGCCATCGCGGGCGACCTCGTGCGCACGATCCGCCGGCGGCGGCATCCGCTGCCGGCCTGCCGCGAGCAGTGAGGCGGATGGAAAACGGGAGCGGGCGGGGCTTAGCGGTCCCGCTCGCCGACGTAAAGACAGAGATCGATCAGTGCGTTCCGGTAGGGCGAGTCGCCGTATTCGGCCAGTTCGGCCGTGGCGCGCGTGAGGAACTCCTGCATGATTCGGGCGGCCTTTTCCGGGCCGCCTTCGTTTTCGACGATCCGATGGAGGTATTCGACCGCGGCGGGATCCTCGTGGCAGCGCTCCAGACGGTCGAGCAGGTCGCGCTGGCGCTGTTCGTCGAGGTTTTCGAGCACGACGAGCAGCGGGAGGGTTATCTTGCGCTCGCGCAGGTCGTTGTTGGCCGGTTTGCCCGTCTGTGCCGTGCGGGTGTAGTCCAGAATGTCGTCCTGAATCTGGAAGGCCATGCCGAGCGCCTCGCCGAAGCGGCGCATCCGTTCGATCCGTTCGCGCGGCGCACCGACGGCCATCGCGCCGGCTGCGGCGCTGATGCCCAGGAGCGAAGCCGTCTTCTTGCGGATCACGTTGAAATAGGCGGTGCGGTCCGTCCGCTGCTGCCGCACCCCCTCGTCCTGAAGGATTTCGCCTTCGCAGAGGGTGCCGATGGCGCCGCAGACGAGCGTGACCAGATCGAACTGGCCGCTCGACAGCCCGACGATCAGGTTGCGGGCCAGGATGTAGTCGCCCAGGATGACGGCGTTGCGCGACTGCCAGCGGGCATTGACCGAGGGCTTGCCCCGGCGCATGTCGGATTCGTCGATTACATCGTCGTGGATCAGCGAGGCCATGTGGACCATTTCGACCAGCATCGCGGCCAGCGAGGCGCGCATGCCGGCTCCGTGCCGTCCTTCGGGAGCATTGAGTTCGGCCGCCAGCATGACCAGCAGGGGCCGGATGCCTTTGCCGCGCGAGGAGAGGGCGTAGTCG
>CAMWGZ010000043.1 GCA_947173915.1 uncultured Alistipes sp. | reverse complement strand
CTACCACTTCGAGCCGGCACCGCCGCCACCGAAGCTGCCGCCGCCGAAACCTCCTCCGAAACCGCCGCCCGAGGCACGTCCGCCGCCGAAGCCGCCGATCCACATGCCTCCGCCGCCGCGATGGTTGCTTCCCTGGTCGTCACGGGCGCTCTTCGAACGGCGGCGCACCGTATGGCCGCAGCGGCGGCAGCGATAGAGGTATTCGTAGAGATCGTAATATTCGGTGTGGGAGACCAGCCGGCGCTCCTGCTGCACCAGAGCGTAGGCCCGGCAGCGCGGGCAGCGGACCGAATGCAGGTAGAGGAGCGTCACGAGCGCCAGCAGTACGGCGAGCGCACCGAAGACGAGGAGCAAAACACGTCCGAGGGGAAGCTCTTCGCCGACATAGTCGTCGTTCGCCCCCAGGTCGAGTTCGCTCCCCTCCAGCACCGAGGCGACGGCTCGCACGCCCGCGACCAGACCGGCACCGTAGTCCCCCTCCCGGAAGCAGGGAAGCATCCGGGTCGCCTGAATCCTCTTGCAGAGCGCATCGGGCAGCACGCCCTCGAGTCCCGGTCCCGTCAGGAACCGCACCTCCCGCCGATCGACTGCGAGCAAAATCCCCAGCCCGTTGTCCGAATCGGCCCGGCCGACACCCCAGGCGGAGAAGAGACGGAAGGCGAAATCGAAGAGGTCATCCCCGACGACATCCCCGACCGCCACGACGGCGACCTGCGCCAGCCCCTTGTGGCGCAGCGCATAGCAGAGGGAGTCGAGCGTGGCGACGGAAGCCGCATCGAGCAGTCCGTCGGGATCCGAGACGAAACGGTAGCGATTCCCGACCTGCACGTTGGGTATGTCGGCCACCCGGTAGGGGTTTCCGGCCCACAGCGGAAGCGCCGCCACGAAGAAAACGAGCGTACAGATAATTTTTCCCATCATCACAAAAATAGCCAATCCGGGGGAATGCACCAAATATCCGGCGGGTTATTTTCGCGGGGCGGCACCCGCAGCGGGACCGTCCCGTCTTTTCGGGACAGAATCGGCCCGTTCATGGCATCCCGACGCTCCGCAGGCTCCCGGACAAGGGGCAAAAACGGAGCCTGCACCCCTTCGCGCCGCCGTTATTTCGGAAAAAAATCGCCGGCCGCGTCATTCGAGGCACATTAGTTGCCCCGGCGAATACGAACGGAAAAAACGAAAAGAGACATGTGCAAAAAAACGCTACTTACCGCAGCGATCGCCGCACTCGCAGCCCTCGTCGCGACCGCCTGCAGGCCGCAGGCGGAAACCGCCGCCGGACAGACGCTGGAGATCGCAACGGCGGTCGCCCGGAGCGACTCGCTCTACGTGCGCCGCAGCTTCATCTCCGAGATCGGCAGCGACAGCGAAGTGATCATCGAACCCCGCGTCAGCGGCTTCCTCGCCGCCCGCCACTACCGCAAGGGGATGCCCGTCCGCAAGGGGCAGCTGCTCTTCGAGATCGACAACCGGGAGTACTACTCGGCGCTGCTCTCGGCACAGGCCGCCCTGGAGTCGAGCAGGGCGCTGGCGCTCGAAGCCCGCAACAACTACGACCGGGCGGTGCCGCTGGCCGGGATCAATGCCATCAGCGCCGCGCAGCTCGACCAGTACACCGCGCGTTACGCCGCAGCCCGCGCCGACGTGAAGGCTGCCGAGCAGGCCGTGCGCAACGCCGGCCTCAACCTGAGCTACACCAAGATCTACTCCCCGATCGACGGCATCATCGAGTCGTCGAACGCCGGGAAGGGCGACCTGGTCGGCCCCGGGACCCAGATCCCCACCCTGACCACGATCATGAACATCGACACGGTAACGGTCTCGATCGCCATCCCGATGGCCCAGTTCCTCGCTCTGGACGGCGACCGCGCGATGATCTACGACAACGCGGGGCTGCTCTCCGACATCGTGCTCTACGAGGCCGACGGCACCCGCTATCCCTTCGCCGGGAAATACGACTACACGCGCACCGCCGTATCGACCGCGACGGGAACGATCGTGCTGATCGTCCGCTTCCCGAACCCCTCCTACCGCCTCAAGGCGGGACAGTTCGCCCGCATCGAAGCCAACCTCGGGGCAAAACGCCCCCGCGTGCTGGTGCCCTCGCAGAGCGTGAGCCAGATCCTCGACGCCTCGTCGGTGTGGGTCATCCGCACGGACAGCACGGCCGAATACCGCCGCATCACGCCGGGCGAGACCTTCGGAGCGCTCTGGGCCGTCGAAGAGGGGCTGCAACCCGGCGAACGGGTGGCCGTGACGGGAATACAGAAACTCAGGGAGGGGATGCGCGTCGTCCCCGCCGCCGCACCGCAAAACTAACCGCAACCGACCCGACCGACCATGGGAAACTTTTTCATCAGAAGGCCCGTATTCGCCATCGCCCTGGCGACGGCCATCGTACTCGCCGGCATCATCTCGCTCCACGACCTGCCGATCGAACAATACCCCGACATCACGCCTCCGGTGGTCGAAGTCTCGGCATCCTACCTCGGAGCGGATGCCGAAACGGTAAACAACGCCGTCGCCACGCCCCTCGCCCAGAGCGTGATGGGAGTGAGCGACATGCTCTACATGCAGACGACCAGCGCCAACGACGGTTCGATGAACATGCAGATTACCTTCGACATCGGCAGCGACCCCGACATGAACGCCATCTTCACGCAGAACAACGTCTCGACGGTGCTGTCGCAGCTCCCCGCGCCGGTCATCCAACAGGGCGTGACCACGCGCAAGACCATGACGGGGTTCCTGATCGTCTATGCCCTGACGGGCGACGGACGGTACAGCGGCGACTTTCTGGCCAACTACGCCTACATCAACATCCAGAACGAGCTGCTCAAGATCGACGGCGTGGGCAAGGTAAACATCATGGGCGCGGGCGAATACGCCATGCGCATCTGGCTGAAGCCCGACCTGCTGGACTACTACAAAATCTCGCTCGACGAGGTATTCGCCGCCGTCGAGGCCCAGGGAGGCATCTTCCCGGCCGGCAAATTCGGCGGCGAACCCTCCGACGGACAGACGGCCCACACCTATACCGTCACCATGCCGCCCCAGATCTACGATGCCGAACAGTTCGGCCAGATCATCGTCAAGGCCTCCCCCTCGGGCGAACAGGTGCGCCTGAGCGACATCGCCACCGTCGCGCTGGGAAGCCGGCAGTACGGCGTGGAGTCGCTCTTCGGCAACAACCCCACCGCGCTGATCGTCGTCTATCAGCAGCCCGGGAGCAACGCCGTCGCCGTCGGCGAAGAGGTAGAGGCGGAGATGGCCCGTCTGAGCGAACGCTTTCCCGACGGCATCTCCTACACCTCGATGGTCGATGCCACCACAGGAATCAGGGCCGGCGTGCGGGAGATCTTCCTCACGCTCCTGATCGCCCTGGTGCTCGTGGTCGCCATCATCTACCTCTTCCTGCAGGACTGGCGCGCCACGCTCATCCCGCTGCTGGCCATCCCCGTCTCGATCGTCGGGTCCTTCGCGCTGTTCCCGCTCTTCGGCTTCTCGATCAACATCATCTCGCTGCTGGGCATGGTGCTGGCCATCGGCCTGGTGGTCGATGACGCGATCGTGGTGGTCGAGGCCGTGCAGACAAACATGGAGCGGGGCATGCCGCCCCGGGAGGCGACGGCCGAGGCGATGCGCAGCGTGACCTCGCCGATCATCGCCACGACGGTGGTGCTGCTGGCCGTATTCATCCCCGTCTCCCTCATGGGCAGCATCACGGGGCTGCTCTTCCGCCAGTTCTCGATCTCGATCGCCGTGGCGGTCTGCATCTCCTCGCTCAATGCGCTTACCCTCTCCCCGGCCCTCTGCGCCCTGTTGCTGCGGCCCCGTGCGAAGGCCGACCGGGGCTTCTTCGCCCGCTTCAACCGCTGGTTCGACCGCCGCACGCAGCACTATGCCGCGACCGCCTCGCGGGTGGTGGGGCGCATGAAGCGCACGGCCCTCGTCGTCGCGGCCACGCTGCTGGCGATCGTCGCCCTCTGGCGCGCGCTCCCCACGGGATTCCTGCCCGACGAGGACCAGGGCTACGTGATGATCTTCGTCCGCACCCCCGATGCCTCCTCGCTTCAGACGACCGTCGCGGCGATGCGGCACGCGGACCGCATCGTGCGCGAACGGCCCGACGTTGCGGCCTCGTCGCTGGCCGCCGGATTCAACATGCTCTCCGGCATCTCGTCGAGCAACAGCGGCGTGATCTTCGTCAAGCTCGCCGACTACGGCCGGCGCAGCAGCACGGCCGCACAAATCGCCGACGAACTCACGCGCGAACTCTACGCGGCCGTCCCGGAAGCCGACTGCTACGCCTTCATCTCGCCGGCGATCCCGGGGCTGGGCGTTACCTCCGGCATCACGTTCCAGGTGCAGGACCTCGAAGGGCGCGGCACCGCCTACCTGGTCGCCGCGACGGAGCGGCTGATGGACTCGCTGCGCACGCAGCCGCAGATCGGCTCCGTGACGACCCAGTTCAACGCCAGCACACCCCAGCGCCGCATCGAGGTCGATAAGGAGAAGGCGCTCGCGCAGGGAGTGCCGCTGCAAAGTTTCTACAAGACCATGAGCACGCTGCTCGGCGGCTCGTACATCAACAACTTCAACCGGTTCGGCAAGCTCTACCAAACCTACATCCAGGCCGCGCCCGAATACCGCCGCGACAAACGCTCGCTCGACAGCTACTTCGTCACGGCCGGCGACGGCAGCTCGGTGCCCGTCTCGTCGTTCGTGACCGTGCGTGACACCTCGGGCGTGGATTACGTCTCGCAGTTCGACCTCCACCGGGCGATCGAGATCTCGGCAACCCCCGCACCGAAGGTATCGACCGGCCAGGCGATGAACGTCATCGAACGCATCGCGGAAGAGGTCCTGCCCGAATCGGTCGGCACGGCCTGGAGCGGTCTCTCCTACCAGGAGCGGGAGGCCTCCGCCTCCGGCGCGACGGTCTATCTGCTCGCCGTCGCCTTCGTCTTCCTGACCCTCGCGGCGCTCTACAACAGCTGGGGACTGCCGGTCGCCATCCTGCTGAGCGTCCCGATGGCGATGCTCGGCGCGCTGCTCTTCGTCGGCGGCGCCTACCTCTTCGCCCCGGAGTACATCAACAACATCTACCTGCAGATCTCGCTGGTCATGCTCATCGGACTCTCGGCCAAGAACGCCATTCTCGTCGTCGAGTATGCCGACAAGCTTTTCTTCGACAAGGGGATGGACCTGCTGCAGGCGAGCGTCGAGGCGGCGCGCCTGCGGCTGCGCCCGATCATGATGACCGCCCTGTCGTTCATTCTGGGCGTGCTGCCGCTCCTGTTCGCCAGCGGCGTGTACGCCACCGCCCGCAACGTGATGGGCATGGCGCTGGTCGGCGGCATGCTGCTGGCCACGATGCTGGGCATCTTCGTCTATCCCGGACTCTACTACCTGATCGGGCGGATCGCCCGCTTCGAACGCAAACGCGAACTAAAACGACAAGAGGTATGAAACGCATCTTCATGCTGGGTGCCTGCATCGCGCTGCTCGCGGCATGCACCCCGACGCTCTACGAGGCCGACGTAAAGGTTCCGGACGACTACCTGTTCGCCGGGGAGTTTCCGAGGGATTCGGCCCGGCTGCCGCTCGACTGGTGGGAGCTGTTCGGCGACACCACCCTCAACCGCCTCGAGGAGCATGCGCTGGGCAACAACCGCAACCTGGCCGCCGCGGTATCCCGCGTTCTCGAAGCACGGGCGGCTCAGGCGACGGCACGGGCACCCTACCTCCCCTCGCTCGGCGCGACGGTCACGGCGGGGGCCTCCTACACCGAGGCGGGAGGCACGCGGCAGAACTACGGGATCGAACCCTCCGTCTCGTGGGAGGTTCCGCTCTTCGGCACGCTCCGCAACGCCGACCGCGAGGCGAAGGCCGCCCTCTACGCCTCGGAGTGGGGCTATCGGGGCGTGATGCTCGCCCTCACGGCCGATGTCGCGACCACCTACTTCACGCTGCTCCGCTACACGCGGGACCTGCAGATCGCCCGACAGAGCTACGCCCTCCGGCTCGAATCGGCCGCACTGGTCGATTCGCTCAACCGCTACGGAATGGCCGACGGCGTGGCGCTCGAGCAGGCGCGCAGCCTGGTCTATCAGGCCGAGGCGGACATTCCCCAATACCGGCGCGCCGTCGAACAGTCGCGGCTGGCCCTCTGCGTGCTGCTGGGCGAGGCTCCCTCGCGTTTCGACGGCCTCGTCTTCGACGACACGCTGCTGGAAGAGGAGCGGCATCCGGAAATTCCCGTCGGCCTCCCCTCCGAACTGCTCGAACGGCGGCCCGACGTGATGGAGGCCGCCTACGAAATGGAGCGCGCGGCCGCCGGCGTGGGGCTGGCCCGCAGCAAACGATTCCCCTCGATCACGCTTACGGCTTCGGGAGGAGCGGTCTCCTCGTCGCTGGCCGGCATCGCCGACGGCAGCGGATGGGTCTGGTCGGCCGCAGGATCGCTGTTGCAGCCCATCTTCTCGTTCGGAAAGCTCCGGCGGCAGGAGGAGATCGCCCGCGAACGCTACTACCAGAGCATGTTCGCCTACGAGGAGACGGCGCTCGAAGCCTTCGCCGACGTGGAGAAAGCACTGCTCGACGTAGCCACCTACCGCACCCAGAGAGCCAACTACGCCCGGCTGCTTCAGGCCAACACCGAAATCGCCACGATGACCCGGGCGCTCTACCGCAGCGGCATGTCGGCCTATCTGGACGTGATCGACGCGGAGCGCAACATGTATCAGTCGCAGATGGAGTATGTCAATCTGGCGGCGCAGCAGTACATCAGCTACGTCGCCCTGTTCAAGGCGCTGGGCGGGGGCTGGTAGCCCGCCGCAACGCCCCCGCGGCGGACATTCGGCCGGCATGCCGGGCTGCGGAGGATCGTTTTCGGCGATTTTTTCCTAATTTTGCAGAAAGAACGATCCAATCAAACGACATCACGATGCAAGAACCGACTTTAGCGAACCGACTGCTCGGAATCAAGAGCGCCCTGCCCGCAGGCGTGGAGCTGGTGGCCGTCTCGAAGACCTACCCCGCAGAAAAGATCATGGAGGCCTACGAGGCCGGCCAGCGCATCTTCGGAGAGAACCGCCCGCAGGAGATGGCCCGCAAATACGAAGAGCTGCCCAAGGACATCGAGTGGCACCTGATCGGCCACCTGCAGACCAACAAGGTCAAGACGGTGGTGCCGTTCGTGCGCATGATCCACTCGGTCGATAGCGCCCGGCTGACCGAGGCGATCCAGAAGGCGGCCCAGGCGGCCGGCCGCACGATCGACATCCTGCTCGAAATCCACGTGGCCGACGAAGAGAGCAAATCGGGCTGGGAGCCGCAGGAGCTGGCGGAATATGTCCGCAGCGGAGCTTTCGACCGCATGCCCAACCTGCGGGTGCGCGGAGTCATGGGTGTGGCGACCAACACCGACGACGAGCGCATCGTGCGCCGCGACTTCGAGGCCCTGCGCCGCATCAAGGAGGAGCTTGCCCCCTGTTTCGGCACCGACTTCGACACCCTCTCGATGGGCATGTCGCACGACTATCCCCTCGCCATCGAGTGCGGAGCCACGATGGTGCGGATCGGCACGGCGATCTTCGGCGCGCGCGACTACTCGAAGTAGGCCGGGAGCGGAGCACCTCCGTTTCGGCCGCGCGGCTTCTTCCGACAGCTTCCGAAACGCGACAGCCCCCGAAGGAATTTCCTTCGGGGGCTGTCGTATCTTCGGCCCTGAGGGCGACGCATCCGCGCCGCCCGAGCTGCATCAGTACTGCTCCGCTTCGTTGGGGAAATCGCCCGACTTCACGTCGCCGACATAGGCCGTTACCGCACCAGTCATGACCTCGTGCAGGTCGGCGTAGCGCCGCAGGAACCGGGGCGAGAATCCCTTGTTGATCCCCAGCATGTCATGGATCACGAGCACCTGGCCGTCCACTCCGCCGCCGGCACCGATGCCGATCACCGGGATCCGCAGCTCGGAGGCGACACGCGCGCCAAGCACGGCGGGAATCTTCTCGAGCACGATGCCGAAGCAGCCGGCCTCCTCGAGCAGGTGGGCATCGCGCACGAGCTTCTCGGCCTCGGCCTCCTCCTTGGCCCGCACGTTGTAGGTTCCGAACTTATGGATCGACTGGGGCGTGAGTCCCAGGTGGCCCATCACGGGAATGCCCGCCGAGAGGATGCGCTGCACCGATTCGAGGATCTCCTCGCCCCCCTCCAGCTTGACCGCATCGGCCTCGGTCTCCTTCATGATGCGGACGGCCGAGTCGAGCGCCACCTTCGAGTTGCCCTGATAGGTGCCGAACGGCAGATCGACCACCACCAGCGCACGGCGCACGGCACGCACCACCGAGCGGGCGTGGTAGATCATCATCTCCAGCGTTATGGGCAGCGTCGTCTCGTAACCGGCCATCACGTTGGCCGCCGAGTCCCCGACCAGGATCACATCGACACCCGCGGCATCGACGATGCGCGCCATCGAATAGTCATACGAGGTCAGCATCGAGATCTTCTCCCCGCGCTGCTTCATCTCGGTAAGACGATAGGTCGTAACCGCTCTTACCGTACTTTCAACCGACATAGTTCACTTGCTTGTTTAGGTTAATACCGGGCGGCAAATTTAGCGCTTTGACCCGATTTGCCAAAAAAAGTGCCACAAAACCACTCCTCCGGCCACCGAGACGTTGATCGAATGTTTGGTCCCCGCCTGCGGGATCTCGATCCCTCCGTCGGCCCGGTCGGCGACCTGCTGCGCCACCCCCTCGACCTCGTTGCCGAAGACGAGCGCATACCTCCGCCCCGGCTCGGGACGGAACGCATCGAGCATGACGGCCCCTTCGACCTGCTCGACCACCCAGACCGAGTAGCCCTCGGCACGCAGGGCCTCGACACATTCGAGCGTCGAGGGATAGTGCTCCCAGGGGACGGTCAGTTCGGCACCGAGCGCCGTCTTGTGGATCTCCCGGTTGGGCGGCGCGGCGGTAATGCCGCAGAGCGCGATCCGCTCGACGGCAAAGGCATCGGCCGTGCGGAAGAAGGCCCCGACGTTCTGCATCGAGCGCACGTTGTCCAGCACCACCGCCACCGGCATCTTCTCCATCCGGGCGAACTCTCCGGGCGTGGGTCGTCCCAGCTCCTCGTTGGCAATCTTTCTCATTTTCGTTACTTTTGCTGCAAAAGTAAACAAATCCGGATATTTTCACTAACTTTGACGAGCATTTCGCGCGC
>CAMWGZ010000042.1 GCA_947173915.1 uncultured Alistipes sp. | reverse complement strand
TGATCATGACGGCCAACCGCATCTACGCCTGCCGCGACAAGTACGGCCTGCGGCCGCTCTCGATCGGACGGTTGGGCGACGGTTACGTCATCAGCAGCGAGAGCTGCGCCTTCGAGGTGGTCGGTGCCGAGTTCCTGCGCGACGTGGAGCCGGGCGAGATCGTGACCATCGACCGCCACGGCCTGCGCAGCAGCGACTACTCGAAGTTCAAGCGCCACCTGATGTGCGCGATGGAGTATATCTACTTCGCCCGTCCGGACAGCGATATCGAGGGCCGCAACGTCCACGCCTTCCGCAAGGAGTCGGGCCGGCTGCTCTACGAGGAGTCGCCCGCCGAGGCGGATATCGTGGTCGGCGTGCCCGATTCGAGCCTGAGCGCCGCGATGGGCTACAGCGAGGCGAGCGGCATCCCCTACGAGATGGGTCTCATCAAGAACAAATACATCGGCCGCACCTTCATCCAGCCCTCGCAGGAGTTGCGCGAGAAGGGCGTGCGGATGAAACTCTCGGCGGTGCAGAGCATCGTGCGCGACCGGCGGGTGGTGCTCATCGACGATTCGATCGTGCGCGGCACCACCTCGCGGCGTATCGTGCAGCTGCTGCGCGAGGCGGGAGCCACGGAGGTGCACCTGCGCATCGCCAGTCCGCCCTATTGCAATCCCTGCTATTACGGCGTGGATACCGCTTCGCGGAAGGAGCTGCTCTGCGCCCGCATGTCGGTCGAGGAGGCCCGCCGGTATATCGGTGCCGATTCGCTGGCCTACCTCTCGCCGCAGGCCCTGCTGCGTGCGGGCCACCGCGACGAACTTTGCACGGCCTGCTTCACGGGCCACTATCCGACCTCGCTGTACGGGCTGGACGGAGAGTCCGAAGGGACGGAAAAATGTTGATTCGATTTATTCTGTAAATTATTAAAAGAAACAGTTATGGCGGAAAGTTATGAAAAGGCCGGTGTGAATCTCGAGGCCGGATACGAGGTGGTGCGTCGCATCAAGAAGCACGTGGCCTCGACCTCGCGCACGGGCGTGATGGGCAACATCGGTGCTTTCGGCGGCATGTTCGACCTCTCGGCCCTCAATATCAAGGAGCCGGTGCTGGTAAGCGGAACCGACGGCGTGGGCACCAAACTCAAATTGGCTTTCGAGCTGGACAAACACGATACGATCGGTATCGATGCCGTCGCCATGTGCGTGAACGACGTGCTGGCGCAGGGTGCCGAGCCGCTCTATTTTCTGGATTACGTGGCCGTCGGCCGCAACGAACCGGCCAAGATCGAGGCGATCGTGGCGGGCGTGGCCGAGGGTTGCCGTCAGGCGGGCTGCGCGCTCATCGGCGGCGAGACGGCCGAGATGCCGGGCATGTACGGCGGCGGTGAGTACGATATCGCCGGCTTCACGTGCGGTGTGGTCGAGAAGTCGCGCCTGATCGACGGCACCAAGGTGCGTGTGGGCGACGTGCTGGTCGGCATCGCGTCGAGCGGCGTGCACTCCAACGGATTCAGCCTCGTGCGCAAGATCGTGGCCGATGCGGGTCTGGACCTGCGCAAGGCTTACGACGAACTCGACGGCCGGGTGCTGGGCGAGGTGCTGCTGGCGCCGACCAAAATCTACGTCAAGCAGGTGCTTGAGGTGATCCGTTCGTGCAACGTGCACGGCATCAGTCATATCACGGGCGGTGGTTTCGACGAGAACATCCCCCGCATCCTGCGCGAGGGACAGGGTATCGAGATCCACGAGGGTACGTGGGAGATCCTGCCCGTGTTCCGTATGCTGGAGAAGTGCGGCGGCATCGCCCACCGCGAAATGTTCAACATCTTCAACATGGGTGTGGGCATGGTGCTCGCCGTGTCGCAGGACGAGGCGGCGGAGGTCATCGCCATCCTGGAGAAGCAGGGCGAGAAGGCTTCGGTCATCGGCCGCGTGACGGATCGCCCGGGAGTGGAAATCCGTTAGGCGATGAAGACGATCGCGGTATTCGCGAGCGGCAGCGGCTCGAATTTCGAGGCGCTGGCCGCCGCTTGCGCCGACGGGCGTATCGATGCCCGCATCGGACTGATGGTCTGCGACCGGCCGGGAGCCTACGTGAACGAGCGGGCGGCCCGCTACGGGGTGCCGACCTTCACATTCCGGCCGAAGGATTACGCCTCGAAAGCCGACTACGAGCGGGAGATCGTCCGCAGGCTGCGGGAGGCGGGCGTGGAGCTGATCTGCCTGGCCGGCTACATGCGCATCGTCTCCGATGTGCTGCTGGAGGCCTATCCCGAGCGGATCATCAACATCCACCCCTCGCTGCTGCCCGCATTCAAGGGGGCGCACGCCATTGCCGATGCCTTTGCCTACGGGGTCAAGGTGTTCGGCGTGACGATCCACTACGTGAACGGCGAGCTGGACGGGGGGCGCATCCTCGCGCAGCGGGCCTTCCCCTATGAGGGCGACGATGTCGGGGAGCTGGAGGCGATGGTGCATGCCGTCGAACATCCGCTCTACGTCGAGACGGTGGCCCGGCTGGTGGCCGGACGGTAGCGTTCGCAGCCGTCGTATTGTATAATTAAGATAAATTATCGAGCAAGAGAACAGAAAAGAATATGAGAGCATTAATCAGCGTGAGCGACAAGACGGGCGTGGTGGATTTCGCACGCGAACTCCGCTCGTCGGGATGGGAGATCATCGCGACGGGAGGTACGATGAAACTGCTGGCCGACAGCGGGGTTGAGGTAATCAACATCAGCGACGTGACCGGCTTCCCGGAGATCTGCGACGGACGTGTCAAGACGCTCCATCCCAAGGTGCACGGCGGCCTGCTCGCACGGCGCGACGATCCCAGCCACCTCCGGGCGCTGGAGGAGAACGGCATCGGGTTCATCGATCTGGTGTGCGTGAACCTCTATCCTTTCCGGCAGACCATCGCCCGCGAGGGGGTTACGATGGAGGAGGCGATCGAGAACATCGACATCGGCGGTCCGTCGATGCTGCGCAGCGCGGCCAAGAACTACCGGGACGTGACGGTGGTATGCGACCCGGCCGACTACGCGACCATCCTGGAGGAGGTGCGCGCGTCGGGCAATACGACTCCCGCCACGCGTCTGACCCTTTCGGCCAAGGCCTATACCCATACGGCGCAGTACGATGCGATGATCGCCACCTACATGCGCGACAAGGCGGGACTGAACGAGAAGCTGTTCCTGGAGTTCGACCTCCAGCAGCCGCTGCGCTACGGCGAGAACCCCCACCAGCAGGCCAAGTTCTACCGGGGCGGGGAGCCGGTCGCCTATTCGCTGGCCTATGCCCGCCAGCTCCACGGAAAGGAGTTGTCTTACAATAATATCCAGGATGCCAATGCGGCGCTGTCGATCGTGCGCGAATTCGACGAGCCGTTCTGCGTCGGACTCAAACACATGAACCCCTGCGGCGCGGCCGTCGGCCGGGATGTGGTCGAGGCGTGGACGAAGGCTTACGAGGCCGACAAGGTGTCGATCTTCGGCGGCATCGTGGCCGTGAACCGTCCGCTCACGCGCGAGGCGGCCGAGCTGATGAAGCCGATCTTCCTGGAGATCATCATGGCCCCGTCGTTCGAGCCGGAGGCGCTCGAACTGCTCTCGTCGAAGAAGAACCTGCGCCTGCTGGAGGTGCCGATGGAGCGGTGCGGCGGTGCGCAGCGGCAGCTGGTCAGCGTGTCGGGCGGCCTGCTGGTGCAGGAGCTCGACCTGGACACCTGCGAGGTGCGGGCCGACATGTGCGTGACCGCGAAGCGTCCTACCGAGGCGCAGCTGGCCGACCTCAACTTCGCCTGGCGGATCGTCAAGCATGTCAAGTCGAACGCGATCGTAGTGGTGAAGGACGGCCGCACGCTGGGCGTGGGTGCCGGACAGATGAACCGCATCGGATCGGCCGAGCTGGCCCTCAAGCAGGCCCATGCGCAGGGTGCGACCGAGGGCCTCGTGCTCGCTTCCGACGGCTTCTTCCCCTTCGACGACTGCGTGACGCTCGCCGCGAAGAGCGGCGTTGCGGCCATCGTGCAGCCCGGCGGCAGCGTGCGGGACGAGGATTCTGTGAAGAAGGCCGACGAGACGGGTATCGCCATGTTGTTTACCGGCATGCGCCACTTCAAACATTAGAAGATTATGAAGAGAGTGTTGGTTGTAGGCGGCGGAGGCCGCGAGCATGCGATCGTCGATGCGCTGTCGCGCTCGCCGCAGGTGGAGAAGATCTATTGCGCTCCGGGCAATGCCGGCATCGCCCGGCAGGCGGAGTGCGTGCCGATCAAGGATACCGATGTCGAGGAGCTGCTCCGGTTCGCCCGGGAGCAGTCGATCGACCTCACGGTCGTCGGTCCCGAGGCAGCGCTGGTCGTGGGCATCGTGGACCGCTTCCGCGAGGAGGGGCTGCGGATCTTCGGCCCGACCCGTGCGGCGGCCCGCATCGAGTCGAGCAAGGAGTTCGCCAAAAACCTGATGGAGCGGTACGGCATCCCGACGGCCGGCTACCGGACCTTCGACGATTACGAGGCTGCGCTGGCCTATGTCCGTTCGCGTCCGCTGCCCGCCGTGCTGAAGTACGACGGACTGGCCGCCGGCAAGGGCGTGGTGGTCGCCGCGACGATGGAGGAGGCCGAGGAGGCGCTGCGGGATATGCTGCTCGACGACAAGTTCGGTCACGGCCGCGTTGTGGTGGAGGACTACCTCACGGGCCCCGAGTTCTCGTTCATGTGCTTCGTGGCGGGCGACAAGGTCTCGCCGATGGTGCTGGCACAGGACCACAAGCGCGCCTTCGACGGCGACCGGGGACCCAACACGGGCGGCATGGGGGCCTACTCCCCGCTGCCGTTCCTCGCACCCGAGGACGAGGCTTTCGCCCTGGAGCGGATCATGCGTCCGGTGGCCGAGGCGCTCGTGCGCGAAGGGTGCCCTTTCACGGGCGTGCTGTACGGCGGTCTGATGAAGACTCCGCAGGGCATTCAGGTCATCGAGTTCAACGCCCGCTTCGGCGATCCCGAGACGGAGGTGGTGCTGCCGCGCCTGAAGAGCGACATCTACGACATCTTCCGGGCCGTGGCCGACGGCGAGGATCCCGGACGGACGGAGTGGCACGACTTCGCGACGCTCGGCGTGGTGCTCGCCTCCGAAGGATACCCCGGCTCCTACGAGAAGGGGGCCGAGATCACGGGGACGGAGCAGATCGACGGTGTGGTCTATCACATGGGCACGGCCCTGCGCGAGGGGCGGCTCGTGACGGCGGGCGGCCGCGTGATGATCGTCGTGTGCCGGGGTGAGGATCCCGAGCAGGCGCGGCTCAAGGCGCTCGCGGAGGTGGCGAAAATCGGCTGCGACCGTCTTTTTTACCGCCGGGACATCGGCTGCAAGGCCTTTTTACGGGAAAAATAGTTATCTTTGCCGCCGCTGCCCGGCGGCAGGATTCGGAGTGTATATTTAAAAACAGAGACATATATGGTAATTAGCGGAAAAGATTTGGCGATCGCCCTCAAGGCGGAGATGGCCGAGCAGGTAAAGACGTTCCCCGGGAAATACGGCCGTCTGCCGCATCTGGTGGTGGTGCTTGTCGGCGAAGATCCCGGCAGCGTCTCCTATGTGGCCGGTAAGTCGAAGGCGGCCGAGGAGGTGGGTATCCGAAATACGACCATCCGCAAACCGGCGGACATCACGGAGGAGGAGGTGCTCGGCATCATCGACGAGCTCAACGCCGACGATACGGTCGATGGCATCCTGGTGCAGCTGCCCCTGCCCAAGCACATCGACTCCGACCGGGTCATCGCCCGCATTCGTCAGGAGAAGGACGTGGACGGATTCCATCCGCTCAACGTGGCCGCCCTGTGGCAGAAACAGCCCTGCGTGCTGCCCTGTACGCCGAAGGGAATCATGAAGCTGCTGAAGGCCTCGGGTGTGGAGCTGGCCGGCCGCAAGGCGGTGGTCATCGGTCGCAGTACGATCGTGGGTCTGCCTGTGGCCAAGCTGTTGCTCGACCAGAACGCCACGGTAACGATTACTCACAGCCGGACGAAGAACCTCGCGGAGGTAACGCGCGAGGCGGAGATCCTCGTGGTGGCCATCGGACGGCCCAAGTTCGTGACGGGCGACATGGTGGGCGAGGGTGCCGTGGTGATCGACGTGGGTGTGAACCGCGATCCCGAGACCGGAAAGCTGTGCGGCGATGTCGATTTCGAGGCTTGCGAGCCGAAGGCTTCGCTCATCACCAAAGTACCGGGCGGCGTAGGTCCCATGACGATCTGCTGCCTGATCGAGAACACGATCGAGGCATTCCTCAACAAGATGCAGAAATAGAGGCCCGCTTCGCAAGGAAAGGAAAAGCCGCGACTCGATGTCGCGGCTTTTCCTTTCCTTTTGCATGCGCGGCTCCGCCGCAGGTTCGCTGCCGGGCGGAAAAAGGAGCCGCAGTTCGTCGCTGCGGGAGGGCGGGCCGCTCCGTAGTCGGAAAGGAAATTCCCCGGTTTTGCCGGGGAATTTCGTCTTCGGGCGGAACTTGCCGCTGAGCAATTCAGGGCCTTCCGCGTCAGTATTTGAGCGGCTGCCCGCCGTCGCCGGGGCGGCCGCGCAGCGCCCGCCAGGCGTAGGCGATGTAGGCCGCGACGAAGGGAATGAAGCACGAGACGATGCTCATCGCCTTGAGCGTGAAGAGGCTCGACGAGGAGTTGGCGATCGTCAGCGACGACTGCATGTCCGCGAGCGACGGGTAGTAGGCCGTGTTGTTCCAGCCGGCCGTGAGCAGCAGCGCCAGCACCGTGAGAACCGTGCCCGGGCCGCTCCACCAGATCGCCCGCCGGTTGCCGCGCCAGCCCGAGAGGATGCCCCGGAGCACCAGCGCCACGCCCGCGAGCAGTCCGGCCAGGACATAGGGCATTTCGAGCAGGTTGTGCAGGTATTTGTAGGGTTCGGCGGCGATTGCGCCGGTGGCGGGGTCGTAGCTCCGGCCCGTCGCGAAGAGCAGGCTGACGAGGAAGACGAGGAAGAAGAGCAGGAACGCTCCGGCGGCGCAGAGCGAGCGGCGGCGCGACCGTTCGCGGATCGCCGGGTCGTCGATGTCGCTCATGAAGTAGTGCAGCGCCAGCATCCGCGAGAGGAAGAGCACGGCCAGCCCCAGCGCCACGTTGCGGTAGTCGAGCACCGCCTCCAGCCCGTGCCAGGGGGTCGTCCACTGCGAGATGGTCGTGTCGCCGCCCAGGTCGGCCATGTTGAGGCGATCGACCGTGAAGTTCGCGCCCGTGAAGAGGGTGCCGACGGCCGTGCCCAGCAGCAGTGCGCCGACGACTCCGTTGATCCGGAGGAACCATTCGAAGGTCCGCTGCCCGAGAAGGTTGTCCGGCTTGCGGCGGTACTCGTAGGAGACGGCCTGCAGGACGAAGACCAGCAGGATCAGCATCCAGACGTAGAACGCCCCGCCGAAGCTGGTCGAGTAGAAGAGCGGGAAGGAGGCGAAGAACGCTCCGCCGAAGGTAACGAGCGTCGTGAAGGTCAGCTCCCATTTGCGGCCCAGCGAATTGACGATCAGGTCGCGTTCGTGTTCCGTACGGCCGATGGTGCAGAGGAGTCCCTGCCCGCCCTGGACGAAGAGCAGGAAGACGAGCAGTGCGCCCAGCAGGGAGATCAGGAACCACCAGTAGTGTTGCAGCAGGTTTAAAGTGTCCATATCGTTTTACTCTTTTTCGGGTCCGATTTTGATCTGTTTGCAAAGGATGCTCACTTCGGCGGCGAGCAGTGCCGCGAAGAGCGCGAGGAAGAGGAAGAAGGTGGTGGCGACCGAACTGCTGGCGATGCGCGATGCGGCGACATCGACCGGCAGCAGGTCCTGGATCGCCCAGGGCTGGCGGCCCACCTCGGCGACGATCCATCCGGCCTGCGAGGCGAGGTAGGCGGCCGGGAGGCAGAACAGCAGCACGTAGAGCATCCAGCGCCGGCGTTCGAGCGTCTCGCGGCGGTTGAACCACCAGGCCGCCGCCAGCACCAGGATGAAGAGCATGCCCGCGCCGACCATCATGCGGAACGAGTAGAAGAGCATCGGTACGTTCGGCACGATCTGCCGGGGCGAGGTAAGGTAGCCGTAGCCGAAGTAGGCGAAATATTCGCGCAGGAACTCCTCGCCCTCGGGGGTGGCGGGGTCGAATTCGGCGCGGATCGCCTCCTGGGTCTCCGGGTCGCCCGCCTCGCGGGCTTCGCGGAAGCGCTTCAGCTCGTCGATCGCCACGCGGCCCCGCTCGATCTTCTCGGCGGCGGACATGATGCCGTAGCGGGGGTTGCCCTCGACCAGGTCGTCGATGCCCGGAACGAAGGCATCGGCATCGCGGAAGCTCATGAGCGAAAGCATCTTCGGAATCTCCAGCCGAAAGTAGAAGGGGTCTGCGCCCTCCGCGCGTTCCGCTTCGGGGCGCAGCACGCCGACGGCCGTCAGCGGCGCACCCTCGCGTCCTTCGTAAAGGGCCTCCATCGCGGCGAGCTTCATGGGCTGCACCTGCGCCACGATCGCGCCCGACCGGTCGCCCGAGTAGGCCGTGACCAGCGCCGAGACCACTCCGAAAAGCGAGGCGATGCCGATGCTGCGGCGGGCCATCTCCCGCTCGCGTCCCCGCAGCAGATACCAGGCCGAGACGGCGCAGACGAACAGTGCGGCCAGTACGTAGGACGAGGTAACCGTGTGCGTGAACTTGTTGATCGCGACGGGCGAGAGCAACACCTCCCAGAAGGAGGTCATCTCGTTGCGCACCGTGTCGATGTTGAAGGTGCACCCTACGGGGTACTGCATCCAGGAGTTGGCCACCAGAATCCAAAGCGCCGAGAGGTTGGCGCCGACGGCCGTGAGCCAGGTGGCCGAGAGGTGGAATCCCCGGCTGACCTTCTCCCAGCCGAAGAACATGACGGCGACGAACGTGCTCTCGAGGAAGAAGGCCAGGATGCCTTCGATGGCCAGCGGCGCGCCGAAGATGTCGCCCACGAAGTGGGAGTAGTTCGACCAGTTGGTGCCGAACTCGAACTCGAGGATCAGTCCGGTCGCCACGCCGATGGCGAAGTTGATGCCGAACAGGCGCATCCAGAATTTGGCGGTGCGCTTCCAGAAGGGGTTGCCCGTGCGGTAATAGATGGTTTCCATGATGGCGCAGAGGATGCTCAGTCCCAGCGTGAGGGGGACGAACAGCCAGTGGTAGATGGCCGTCATCGCGAATTGCGCCCGCGACCAATCGACGGTTTGCAGATAATCCGATAGCATACGAAAACGAGTTATTGGGTAATGTCGGTTAATTGTTCGAGTACGTGGTCGCTCTGCTGGCGGGGTGTCATGC
>CAMWGZ010000041.1 GCA_947173915.1 uncultured Alistipes sp. | reverse complement strand
GTCGCTGTGCAGACTCCGAATCCCGAACGGCGGCCGCGTCGCGAGCAGCCGGCCGGAGAGCGGACCCAGTCGGGTGCGGCGGCGGCGCCTGCGGCCGAGAACCCCCGTCAGGTCGATCGGCGGGCGCTGTTCCCGGGCCGGACCGCAGGCAGCGCGTCCGCCTCGGAGGGTACCTCTCAGGGGGCGGGCAATGCGGGCGATCCCTCGGGTGCGCCCGAAGGGAGCCACGAGGGAACGGGGCAGGGCAGTGCGGGCATCGCTTACGACCTTTCGGGGCGTTCGGTCGCCGGGAGATTGCCCGAGCCGCTTTATCCCGGCAACGAGTCGGGCAAGGTAATCGTCGATGTGGAGGTGGATGCGTCGGGCAAGGTAATTCGTGCGTCGTATCGGGCCAAAGGTTCCACGACGGGAAGTACCGAGTTGATCGATGCGGCGGTCTCCGCTGCCTACAAGGCCCGTTTTTCGCAGAGCGAAGCCTTGATACAGCACGGGACGATTACCTATGTCTTTAAACTGAATGGATGATGACGGTCGCGCGGCGCGGTACCGCGACCGCACGACCGAAAGGGATGATACGACGATGCGAAACATGTTGTTGCTGCCGCTGCTGCTGTTGTGCACGCATGCGGCGATGGGCCAGAAGTACGAGGGGGCGCATCTTGCCGTGACGGATGCGTTCCATAATTTCGGCGACGTGCCCCGTCGCGGCGGCGATCTGGTCTGGGAGTTCGAGATCGCCAACGACGGTGCGGAGCCGCTGGTTATCTTGCAGACGCGGACGACCTGCACCTGCCTGAAGGCCTCCTTTCCCCGGCGGCCCCTCGCCCCGGGCGAGCGGGCGGCGATCCGGGTGGTGTACGAGCCGCACAAGAACGAGCCGGGCACCTTCAGCAAGGTCATCCAGGTCTATTCCAATTCGGCGGGCGGCCGCGAGCTGCTTACCGTGTGCGGCAACGCCGTCGAGGGGCGATGAGGCTCCCGCCCGCAGGCGGCATAAGGAGGTGCTGGCGCGCTTGCGGCGGGGATAGGATGCTGATGTAAGAAAGAAAAGTGCGGCAGCCCGGGAAGCGGGCGTGTCGAGGAGCAAACCAAAATAAGGAAGAGATATGGATCTGTTGTTTACCAATTGTACCGTTCTGCCGATGACCGGGGAACGGGAGTCGTCCCCCTTCGAAGGGGCGGTCGGAGTCGTCGGCAACCGGCTGGCGCTGGTCTCCGGCGACGGGGAGCGCATCGGGCGGTTCCGCCGGGAGCATCCCGCGCTGCGCGAGATAGATGCGTCGGGCAAGGTGCTGATGCCCGGACTGATAAACACCCACTGCCATGTGGCGATGACCCTCCAGCGGGGCTATGCCGACGATCTGTCGCTCATGGAGTGGTTGCACGAACATATCTGGCCCTTCGAGGCGCAGCAGACGCCCGACGAGATCGTGACGGGGGCCGAGCTGGGGATCGTCGAGATGCTGCTCGGCGGCGTTACCTCGTTCGTCGATATGTACTGGCACGAGAACCGCATCGCCGAGGCGGTGCGGCGGCTCGGCATCCGGGCCATGCTCGGAGCGAGCTACCTCGATACGAACTGGGATGCCTTCGTCGAGGATCTGGAGCGGATGCAGCGTGCCGCTGCCGGTTGCGAGCGCATCCGGCTGGCCGTCGCGCCGCACGCTCCCTACTCCTGCTCGGCCGAGTCGATCGTGCGGGGCAAGGAGCTGGCGCGGACCCGGGGACTGCATTTCATGACCCACATCGCCGAGACGGAGGAGGAGTTGCGGATCGTGGCCGAGCGCTACGGAGGAGCCACGCCCGTCGCCCACCTCGACGCGCTCGGGGTGCTGGACGAGCGGACCATCGGAGCGCACTGCATCCATGTCGGCGAGGAGGACATCCGGATCCTGGCGGAGCGTGGCGTGGCCGTGTCGCACAACGTGCAGAGCAACATGAAGATCGCCAGCGGCATCGCTCCCGTGGCGCAGATGCTGCGCGCGGGGGTCTGCTGTACGCTCGGCACCGACGGCTGCTGTTCGAACAACGATCTGGACATGTGGGAGGAGATGCGCACCGCATCGTTCCTCCAGAAGGTCGCGACGATGGACCCTTGCGCGCTTCCGGCCTACGAGGTGCTGCGGATGGCGACGGCGGAGGGTGCCCGCGCCCTGGGCCTTGCCGGCGAGCTGGGTGTGATCCGCGAGGGGGCGCTGGCCGACTTCATCCTGATCGACCGGCGCAAGCCCCATCTGACACCGACCTATGACCTGGCGGCCAACCTGGTCTATTGCGGCAAGGCGGCGGATGTCGATACGGTGGTGGTCGATGGCCGTGTGGTGGTCGAAGGGCGGACGGTCGTCGGCCTGGACCTCGATGCGCTGTGCGCACGCGTGCGGCACACCGCCGAGTCGATCGCCGCACGGGCGCGTGCCGCCGAGAAATAGGGTGCGCTTTCCCGGAGAGGAGCGCGAAAAAAGGCTTCCGGCATTTTGCCGGAAGCCTTTTTCATCTTTTCATCGGCCTGCCCGGGAACCGGTCGTTTCCTTTCTTTCGGATCGTGCGGCGGCGGGCGGGGCTTACGCTTCCTGCGGGTCGTCGTGCTGCGGGGCCGCTTCGTTCGGGGTGCCGGCGCACTCCTGCTGTTGTGTGTGCCGGTTGCGGGCGATCGCTTCCTGCAGGTCGCGGGTAAGCTCCTCGGTGCGGGAGCAGGAGACCAGGATGCGGTTCTCGTAAATATCCGTGATTTCGATCAGATCGCGCCATTCGGAGGCGTAGAGACGCACCCGTTCGAGGTGCTTCAGGTCGAGGAAGTGGCCGTAGTAGCCGAAGAATCCGTAGCCGCCGAAGAGGGGCAGCAGCCAGCGCAGCTCGCGCCGTTCGACCCGCCGCACGGCGGCGATCTCCTCGTGGCGGAGTTCGGTGATGTCGAGCAGACAGAGGATGTGCAGCCCCTCGTCGTCGAGGATGATCCGGCGCGGAATCGAAAGCGCCATCAGGGCGATGACGGCCGCCACGAACGAGGTAAACCACGCCGAGAGGTAGCCGCCCTCGTAGAGGAAGTAAAGCCCGAAGCCCAGTGCGGCGAAGACGACCAGGTGGAGGCACGTGTGGGTCAGCGTCCGCCGGCCGATGCGGTATTTATAGATCTTGCTCACGGCCGCTGTCGTTCGGGTCGAGGAGTGCTCCGGCAATGAGGAGGTCCTCCGCGACGGTAATTTTCAGGTTGCTGCGCTCGCCCTCGCACAGCGTGACGCTGTGGCCGGCCCGCTCGAAGACCGAAGCGTCGTCCGTAAATTCGGGCCGGTAGTCGCTCATGTAGGCTTCGCGCAGCAGCGCGGCATCGAACACCTGCGGGGTCTGCACGCAGCGGAGTACGCTGCGATCGACCGGGCGGGAGGTGCCTCCTGCGTCGAGCTGCCGCATCGAATCGACCGCCGCGACCGCCGGAACGGCCGAGTCGTGCGCTGCGGCGCAGGCGACGCAACGGCGGATGAGCTCCTCGCTCACGAGGGGCCGCGCGCCGTCGTGCACGGCGACCAGCGATACGTCGATGGGCAGTGCGTCGAGTCCGTTGCGCACGGAGTGGAACCGCTCCGCTCCGCCTGCGGTGCAGCGGTGGCGGGCGATGCGGAAGCGGGCCGCGAGGTCGTGCCAGAGGTCGTGCCACTCGGGTGCGAGCACCACGACGATCGGCGCTTCCGGCAGGGCGCGGGCGAATGCGTTGATCGCGTGGCCCAGCACGGGCAGGTTGCCGACGATGCGGAACTGTTTGGGCAGTGCGCCTCCCGCGCGGCGGCCCGCGCCTCCGGCGACGATGATTACTCCTGTTCTTCGCTGTTCCATATCAGTTTCTTTCCGAATCCGAGGGTGTTGTCGGTAAATTTCATGAAGGAGGGGACGATCGTCCAAAGCGTCGGCGCAGCCATCGCGGCGAAGGGGAAGCGCGCCAGGTAGCGGCGGCGGTCCTCCTCGTCGGCGGGCATGGCCCGGCCGCAGAGCTGGAGGCCCTGAAGCTTGCCCACCGTGCGGGTTTCGAGGGCGATGCCGGCCGCCACCTCGTCGTTGGCGGCCATCTCGGCCGCGTGGCGCGTGGCGGGGTCGGCGGCGAAGACGATCCGGTTGCGTTTTTCGTCGTACGCATAGAAAGCGTGGGCGCAATAGGGACCCCGCTCCGTTGCGGTGGCCAGGGTCAGCAGGTGGTGCTTGCGGATGAAGCGGACGATGCGCGGGTCGATCATGGGCATGTTATTGTCGTGCGGCGGGTTGTTCGGTTGCGGTTGCGGCGGGTGCGACGACGATCGAGTCGAGCTGGACGATCCGGTCGGAGTCGGCCACCTCGCCCTCCAGTTCGGCCACGATCCGGTCGCGGACATATTCGAAGGCCGCGCGGTTGGCCGCGGCGATCGGCTCGCCCGGCTCCTGCGGGATCTTCAGCGGGTCGATCGGTTTGCCGTTCTTCCAGACTCGGTAGTCGAGGTGGGGGCCCGTCGAGGTGCCGGTGCTGCCCACGTAGCCGATCAGCTGCCCCTGCGTGACGCGCGTTCCGCGTGCGATCCCCTTGGCGAAGCCGCTCAGGTGGAGGTAGCCCGTGGTGTAGCCGTTGTTGTGCTGGATCTTCAGGGTGTTGCCTCCGCCTCCGCCCCAGCCCTTGAAGATGACCGTGCCGTCGGCTACGGCATGTACGGGCGTTCCTTTCGGCGCGGCGAAATCGACGCCCGTGTGGGCCCGGTAAACGCGGTGCACGGGGTGGAGCCGCCGGTAGGTAAAGCGGGAGCTGATGCGGGTGTACTTCAAGGGCGTGATGAGCAGCTGCTTGCGCAGGCTGTTGCCCTCCAGATCCCAGTAGGCGATCTTGTTGCCCTGGCGGAAGGGGATGGCGTAGTAGCTCTTGCCCCCGAAGTCGAACCGCGCGCCCCAGACGCGGCCGATGCCGGCCGAAAGGGTGTCGATCATCCGCTCGTCGTAGATGACCGTGAAGCGGTCGCCCTTCTGTATGTTGAAGAAGCTGACGGTCGATTGGTAGATGTCCTCCATTTCCGCGGCCAGTGCGGCGGGCATGCCCGCACCGACGATCGCCTCCCAGAGCGACGACTGGATTTCGGCGGTCTTCTTCAGGCGTTTGATCTCGTACTCCTTTTCTCCGGTCGTGACGGCGAGCGAGTCGTCCGCCAGGCGGAAGGTCACATACTGCGAGAGGTTGCGTTCATAGACCAGGTAGTCCAGGTGGGGGGCGTTGAGCGAGTCTTCGTGGATGAAGGCCGTGTAGTTGTGGCCGGCGCGGATGTTGCGCAGCGGGAAGACCTCCCGGGCGATCTTGTCGATGCGGTCGATCTCGCGGGCCGACACGCCGTAGCGGCCCAGGATGCCGCCGAGCGTCTCGCCCGGACCGATGATCTGCCGCTCGATGCGGTAGTCGTCGGCGACGATGCCGTAGAGCCGGGTCGGTTCGGGAAGCTGTTCGCACTCCGAAGCGCTGTCCGGTGCGGTGCGGTGACATGCGGCCGCGAGCGACAGGACGGCCAGCAGGACGGTTGTTCTGATGCATGGATTCATACCAGCAAAGATAACGAAATAACGCGAAGATCGCGTATGCCGGAGGGCGAATTTTCCGCCGTTTTTCAAGTTTTGCGCCGATTCTTTTGTAATTCTCTGAATAGTTGCTACCTTTGATTGCTCAATGCCGAAATTGCAAGGATGCCTAATTTTCTGTTGATAACTGCGTCGTATTTGTACAAGCTGGGGGTCGCGCTGCGCCACCGGCTTTTCGATTGGGGCGTGCTCAAGCAGGAGCGGTTCGACATTCCGATCGTCTGCATCGGCAACATTACCGTCGGCGGCACGGGCAAGACCCCTATGGCCGAGATGATTATCTCCTATATGTCGCAGACGCACCGCGTGGCGCTCCTCTCGCGCGGCTACGGCCGGCGGACAAAAGGCTATCGCGAGGTCGCGGTCGGGGCGCACTACCGCGAGGTGGGCGACGAGCCGCTGCAGATCAAGCGCAAGTTTCCCGACACGGTGGTGGTGGTCTGCGAGAAGCGGGCCGAGGGCATCCGCCGGATCCGGCGGGAGCACCCCGAGGTCGATCTGATCGTCATGGACGACGGCTTCCAGCACCGCTATGTGGCACCGAAGATCAACATCGTGATGATCGATGCCACGCGCCCCGTGCAGCACGACCGGATGCTGCCGCTGGGCAACCTGCGCGACCTGCCCGAGCAGCTGCACCGCGCCCACTACTTCATCGTGACCAAGTGCCCCGAGAACATGGCTCCGATCGACCGGCGCATCCTGCGCAAGGTGCTGGTACAGGTCGCCTACCAGCGGGTCTATTTTACCCGTTTCGAGAGCTTCCGCCCGCAGCCGCTCTTCCCCGAAGAGGCGGTCGGGGAGCTGCGCTACGGGCAGCCCGTCATCGCCATGTCGGGTATCGGCAATCCGGGGCCTTTCGTCGAGGGGCTGCGCAACAACTACCGGGTGGTGGAGGACGTGCGTTTCGACGACCACCACGTCTATCGCGTCAAGGACATGAATCTGGTCGGAAATTTGCTGGCACGCCATCCGGAGGCGATCGTCGTCATGACCGAGAAGGATGCGGTCAAGATGGCCCACCCCGGGAAGATCCCGGCGGAGGTGCGCCGCAAAATGTATTTTCTGCCAATAAATATTTCGTTCATAGACGATTCGGAAACGGATTTTCTGCAAAAACTGGAATGCGATGTTAGAGAAAATGAAACAGACGGCGGCATTCATAGCCGCTGAGACCGGCGACTTTCGTCCGGAGGTGGGCATCATTCTCGGTACGGGACTCGGCGACTTCGCCGAGCGCATCGAGGTAAGCGCCTCCATCGACTACAAGGATATTCCCAACTTCCCCGTCTCGACGGTCGAGGGGCACCGGGGGCGGCTGATCTTCGGCATGCTCGAAGGCCGTCGTGTGGTGGCGATGCAGGGACGGTTCCACTATTACGAGGGCTACACCATGCAGCAGGTTACCTTCCCGGTGCGGGTGCTCAAGCTGCTCGGGATCCGCTATCTGTTCGTGTCGAACGCCAGCGGCGGCGTGAACACCTCCTTCAGCGTGGGCGACCTGATGGTCATCACGGACCACATCAACCTGATGCCCAATCCGCTGATCGGACCCAACCTGGCCGAGCTGGGGCCCCGCTTCCCCGACATGCACAACTGCTACGACCGGGAGCTGATCGCCCGGGCCACCCGCATCGCCGAGGAGCGCAACATCAAGCTCCAGTACGGCGTGTACGTGGGCGGGACCGGCCCGACCTTCGAGACGCAGGCCGAGTACCGCTACTTCAAGGCGATCGGCGGCGACGCGGCGGGCATGTCCACCGTGCCGGAGGTAATCGTGGCGCGCCACATGTCGATCCCCGTCTTCGGTGTGTCGGTCATCACGAACTGCGGCCTGAGCGACGAGATCGGCGATCACGAGGATGTGCAGCGCCAGGGTGCGAAGGCGGGCCGCAAGATGGCCGAGCTCTTCATGGAGATGATACGAACGTTATAAATAAATACCGACGATGGTAAACAAGGTAATTCTGATCGGCAATGTCGGCATGGAGCCGGAGGTGCGCACCCTTGAGAGCGGTGCGAAGGTTGCGCGGGTGCGTCTGGCGACGACCGAGCGTCTGTTCGACCGTCAGGCCAACGAGACGCGCGAACACACCGAGTGGCACACGATCACGCTCTGGCGCGGTCTGGCCGACGTGGTGGACCGTTACGTGAACAAGGGGTCGCAGATCTACATCGAGGGGCGCCTGCGCACCCGCGAGTGGACCGACAAGGATAACAACAAGCGCTATTCGACCGAGATCCTGGCCGACGACATGAAGTTGCTGGGTCGCCGGAGCGACAACCAGTCGTCCGGAGCCTCCGCCGGGGGATACGGCGCTCAGCAGCCTTATCAGGGCCAGCCGGCCGCCCAGCAGGCGGCCTACCGCCAGCCCGCCGCCGCACAGCCGGCGGTCGCGCCTGCGGCCGACGATCCGGACGATCTGCCCTTCTGATAAGGAGCGGGTATTCGCTATGCGAGTTCCCCTCCGTTCCCGATCGGGAACGGAGGGGAACTCTTTTCGTTTGTTCGCAAGTTCGTCGGGCGGGCTGCCGCGCTCTTTTTCCGGGAGGGACACTCGGAGCGTCCGATTCCGAAGCGGACGCAACTCTGCGCTAAAGGAGTGGCAGAAGGCCGGGGGCATCGTCATGCGCCCCGCAGCCTACCCGAGCAGCATCTCGCGCAGCTCTTCCACGTCGGCGGCGATGCGGCCGGCTCCTGCCGCCTCCAGCTCTTCGCGACTGCCGTAGCCGTAGAGCACCCCGATCGAGGCGATGCCGAGGCTGCGAGCACCGATGACATCGTGCCTGCGGTCGCCGATCATGACGATGGACCTGCGGTCGGAGATGCCGCCCCGGGCGATCACATCGGCGATCACGTCGGCCTTGGCGGGCAGCGATCCGTCGAGTCCCGTGCCGCCGACGAGCGTGAAGTAGCGGGCGATGCCGAAGTGGTCGAGGATCCGCTCGGCGAAGGGGAGCGGCTTCGAGGTGGCGACGTAGAGCCGGCGGCCCGCCCCGACCAAAGCGGCGAGCAGCTCGGGAATCCCGTCGTAGAGCCGGTTCTCGAAGATCCCCCGCTCGGTAAAGTATTCGCGCGAGACGGCGATCGCCTCGCGGGCCTGCGCCTCGTCGAAGCCGTAGTGTTCCCGGTAGGATTCGATGAAGGGCGGCCCGATGAAGGGGCAGAGACTCTTCAGGTCGGTTACCTCGATGCCGAAATGGCGCAGGGCGTACTGCACCGAGCGGGTAATTCCCTCCATCGGGTCGGTCAGGGTGCCGTCCAGGTCGAAAAAGAGCGATTCGTAGCGTTGCATGGCTGTCGTGGTTTTAGTCTTCGCGCAGGAATACGGTTGCCGTGCGCGAGGTGTTGTAGATGCGGATGCGGGGCAGTTCGCCCTCCTCGGCCGGGCGGGAGAAGTGGCGGCCCTGCATCGAGGCCCGCCCGGTGCCGCCGAAGCGCGGCTCGTCGGTCGAGAGCAGCGGCCGGTAGCAGCCCGGAGCCTGCACCCGCACCTCGTATTCGGGCAGCGAGGCCGAGGGACTCCAGTTGAAGACGAAGAGCAGGTCGCCGTGCGAGAAGGCCATCGTCTGGTGCTCGGAGTCCATCTGGAGCAGGTAGGGGTAGCCGTCGCGCAGCACGCCGTAGCGTTTGACCAGGGCCAGCATCTCGCGGTCGAACGCCGCCAGGAAGGCGTAGCGCAGCGACGCGTCGTCGGCGAGCGACCACTGCCGCCGGGCGTGGGCGTAGCTCCAGCCGTTGCCCTCGCGCGGGA
>CAMWGZ010000040.1 GCA_947173915.1 uncultured Alistipes sp. | reverse complement strand
CTGCTACGGCACGCTGCGCGAACTGCTCGCCGTCGTCATCGACGGCCGGCCGACTCCGGTCGAAATCTTTCTCCACGGATTCGCTGTCGATGCGCCCCCTGCCGCCGAAGAAAAGAGCGCCCGTTGGGAATTGAATAAAAATATTATTAATTTTGGGTCGTTAAACCATCCGATCGAACAACGGCTGATCGTCGCCAACCGGGGAGATGCGCCGCTGGTAATCCGCGCCGTCGAATCGCCCGAGGGTGTGGCGTGCTCGCTGCGGCCGGGCGACAGGATCGCTCCGGGCAGGCAGCGCGAAGCGGTGGTGCGGCTCGAACGGAAGGAGGGCGGGATGCCCGGAGGCGGCCGGCTGATCCTGATCGCCAATGACCCGCTGCGGCCGGTCATGAGCCTGCGGCTCACGGCGACAAAGAGTGAAGATTGATTTTTACAACATAAGTAAATGTACACGATTCTTGAAAAGAGAACGCTCGCAGAGAACATCTATCTGATGCGCGTTCATGCCCCCCGCGTAGCGCGGGCGGCCAAACCGGGTCAGTTCGTCATCGTCCGCATCGACGAAGTGGGCGAACGGATCCCGCTGACCATCTCGGACTACGACGCAGCCGAAGGCTCCGTCACGATCGTCACGCAGGCGATCGGTGCCTCGACGCGCAAACTCTGCGCGATGGAGCAGGGCGAGTCGCTGGCCGACTTCGCGGGTCCGCTGGGCCACCCCTCCGAGTTCGTCGGGGAGGATCTCGAGGCACTGCGCTCGAAACGGTTCCTCTTCGTCGCCGGCGGCGTGGGCACGGCTCCGGTCTATCCGCAGGTCAAGTGGCTCAAGGAGCACGGCGTGAAGGCCGACGTGATCATCGGTGCCAAGACCAAGTCGATGCTCATCTACACCGAGGAGATGAGCCGCGTGGCCGAAAACCTCTACATCGCCACCGACGACGGCAGCGAGGGCTTCAAGGGCATGGTCACGGCGCTGATCAAGGAGTTGATCGACAACCGGGGCAAGCAGTACGACGTGTGCGTGGCCATCGGCCCGATGATCATGATGAAGTTCGTCACGCTGACCACGCGCGAGTACTCCCTGCCGACGATCGTGTCGCTCAACACGCTGATGGTCGATGGCACCGGCATGTGCGGCGCCTGCCGCGTCACGGTGGGCGGCAAGACGGTCTTTACCTGCGTCGATGGTCCCGAGTTCGACGGCTTCGAGGTCGATTTCGACGAGGCGATGCGCCGCCAGGGCATGTACCGCACGCAGGAGGAGCGCGCCCGCGCCATCGCCGAAGAGCGTCGCAACGGACACAAGTGCCGCGTGGGACTCGACAAATAAACCCGATCGCCGGCCGGTGCCGGCGCAACACACAAAACGAAAGCAAACATCATGGCAAATAAGATTCCGCGCGTACCCGTGCGCGAACAAGAACCCAAAGTCCGGGCCGCCAACTTCGAGGAGGTGTGCTACGGCTACAACGAAGAGGAGGCGCTGCTCGAAGCCTCGCGCTGTCTGAACTGCAAGAATCCGCGCTGCGTGGCGGCCTGCCCCGTGAACATCCGCATTCCGGACTTCATCCATCAGGTACTCGAGGGCAACTTCGCCGAGGCTGCCGCCGTCATCTCGCAGGACAGCTCGCTGCCGAGCGTCTGCGGCCGCGTCTGCCCGCAGGAGAGCCAGTGCGAAGGCTCCTGCGTGCTGGGCGTAAAGGGCGAGCCGGTGGCCATCGGCAAGCTCGAACGCTTCGTCGGCGACTGGAAGATCGAGAACGCCGACCGCATGCCCGCACCCCGCATCGAGCGCAACGGCCGCAAGGTGGCCGTCATCGGCAGCGGCCCCTCGGGCCTGGCCTGCGCGAGCGACCTGGCCCGCATGGGTTACGAAGTGAAGATCTTCGAGGCGCTGCACAAGGTGGGCGGCGTGCTGGTGTACGGCATTCCCGAGTTCCGTCTGCCCAAGGACAAGATCGTGGCCCGCGAGGTGGAGGCCGTCAAGCGGCTGGGTGTCGAGATCGAGACCGACGTGATCGTCGGCCGCACCATCACCATCGACGAGCTGATGAACGAAGAGGGCTACGAGGCCATCTTCATCGGTTCGGGTGCCGGCCTGCCCCGCTTCATGGGCATCCCGGGCGAGAACCTCAACGGCGTGCTCTCGGCCAACGAATTCCTGACCCGCACCAACCTGATGAAGGCCTACGACGAGGAGTACGACACCCCGATCTACGTCGGCAAGCGCGTGGTGGTGGTCGGCGGCGGCAACGTGGCGATGGATGCCGTGCGCACGGCCAAGCGTCTGGGTGCCGAGGCGACGATCGTCTATCGCCGCAGCGAGAAGGAGCTTCCGGCGCGCGCCGAGGAGGTGCACCACGCCAAGGAGGAGGGCATCGAGTTCCGCATGCTGACCAACCCGATCTCGATCATCGGCGACGAGCGGGGCTGGGTCACGGGCATCCGCTGCATCGAGATGGAGCTGGGCGAACCCGACGCGAGCGGCCGCCGCTCGCCGGTCGAGAAGGCCGGTTCGGAGTTCGAGATCCCGTGCGACGTGGTCATCATGGCGCTCGGCACCTCGCCCAACCCGCTGCTCAAGATGACCACCTCGGGTCTGGAGACCAACCGCAAGGGGTGTCTGGTCGCCGACGAGCACGGAGCCACCACGCGCGAAGGAATCTTCGCCGGCGGCGATGCCGTGACGGGTGCCGCGACGGTCATCCTGGCAATGGGTGCCGGCCGCAAGGCGGCCCGCGCCATCGACGAGTACCTCAAGAACAAATAAATCCGTCATGCGAAAAACAGATCGGATCGTTTTGGCCGCCGCCCTCATCGGAGCGGCGGCCTGCGCACCCGAGAGTCCGAAAGAGCTCTCCGGCACGATCGTCGAGGCGACGGCGACCACCGTCACGATCGCACCGCAGGAAGGCGGGCAGATCCTGTTCACGACCGAGGGGGCCGACATGGAGGAGGCCTTCGGGCTGCTCGCGGGCAACAGCGCCACCGTCGCCTACCGGGGGAAGCTCCGGGCAGAGGGGACTCCGGCGCTGCGCATCGCGAGCGACCGGACCTACGTCACGGCTCTGGGCCGCTGGGTCGAACCCAACCCCATCGCCCCCGAGGAGGAGCAGGGCATCGAACTGCGCCTGGGCGGCGAGGCCCGCTCGATCAACATGCAGACGCTCCGCTACCGCTCGTGGGAGGTAACGGGCACCGACGAGGTGCTGCTGCGCGGCACTTCGGAGGGAAGTGGCGGGGAGTTCGAGTTCGAACAGTCCGCCCGGATCGTGAGCCGCGAGGGCCGTATGTTCCTGCAGATCGACTCGATCCTGCTCCAGAAGAAGGATCTGGTCTGAAATAGAGCGGCGGCACGCGGCTGCCGGAAGCGAACGAAAATCCCCGACTCGAACGGAGTCGGGGATTTTCGTTTTGTCCGAGATGCGGTACTACAACCACTTATCGACCCCGTCGTCGCAGCGCCAGTCGCCGCGGCGGTTCATCTCCTCCAGATAGCGGCGGTTGCGGTCGAGGTTGTACATGTGTTCGTGGCCGTGCCAGAGATGATAGACCAGCCCCGCGAACTTGAGCGACCGTTTCCGCACGCCGTAGCGTTGCAGGCGCAGGGCCAGGTCGTCGTCCTCGCCGCCCCACCCCTCGAAGTGCTCGTCGTAGCCGTTCACGGCCAGGAAATCGTCGCGCCAGAAGGACATGTTGGCCCCCAGTCCCGACGAACGCCGCCGGCCATAGGTGGAGGCCAGCGCACGCGCCGCCCAGGGGATGCGCAGGGTGTTCTCGCGCTTCTCCGCTCCGGCTGTCCAGAAGCGGATCGGCCGGGCGCGCTCCTCGGCGCAGATCGCGGCGGTCAGCCGCTCGTCCAGACACACGCGCCCGCCCTTGAGGTAGCACCCCCTGCGGGCGAAGGCCTCGTGGTCGGCAATGAACTGCGGGTGGAGCAAAAGATCGCCGTCGATCTGAACGATGTAGTCACCCGTCGCGGCCGCGACGCATTTGTTGCGCATCATCCCCAGACGAAACCCCTTGTCTTCATGCCAGATATGACGTAAAACCGTCGGGGGGGGGATTTCGCGGCCCAGGCTTCGATCGTACGGCGCGTCTGATCGCGCGAGCCGTCGTCGCCGATGATGATCTCATCGGGCATCCTGCGCTGGGCGAACAGGCTGTCCAACTCGGCCGACAAGGCATCGGGCCGGTTGTAGGTGGATACGATCAGCGATATTTTCATGTTATTCGGGATTATCTCTTCCGTTTCAACCCGAGGAGCCGGCGCAGCCGGTTGAGCGGCCGCGACCAGGTGCGCTGGTAGTGGAGCGGCCCGCACAGCTCCCGCTCGAAGAAGGCGGCATGGCGGCGGTTGAGCGTATCAACGACGTGGTGCTTCCAGGCGCGGTCGCGCACCCGCTTCGAACCCTGCCGGATGCGGTAGCGGATCGCCGCCCCGTCGAGTGTCGCCACCCGTCCCCCGTCCTTGAGCACCGAGATCCAGAAGTCCCAGTCCTCCAGCGCGACGATCTCCTCGCAGTAGCCGCCGACCCGCACCCAATCCTCGCGCCGGTAGAGGGCGCTCACGCAGATCAGGTTGCGCCGCGCCAGCAGCCGCAGCGAGAACTCGGGCAGCCGCCAGGGTCCCTTCCGGTCGCCGAAAAATTCGTTCCGTCCGGCGACCACCTTTACCTCCGGCTCGCGGTCGAGCACCCGCACGGCCTCGGCAAGAAACCCGGGCACCAGCAGATCGTCCGAATCGAGCGGAAAGATGTAGCGGCCCCGCGCATGCTCCACCGCATTGTTGCGCGCCCGCACCGGCCCGGCGTTGGGCTGCTCCAGCACCCGGATGAAGCCGTAACGGGCTGCGTAGTCGCGGGCTATTTCCAACGAACGGTCGGTCGAGCCGTCATCGACCAGCACGACCTCCATGTCGGCGAGGGGGGGGGTGGAAACCGCCAGCACCGAATCAAGCGTCTGCGCCAGGTAGCGCTCGCTGTTATAGACCGGAATGATGATCGAAACGACCGGCTGCATGGATTCCATCAGATTTTATCGCGCCCTTTGGTTATCTTCAACCAGTAATACTTCAGTTTGTTCTGGTATTTAAGCAGCTTCCAGGGGCGGCTTCCGTGCGGACGGTGCAGCACCCGCACGTCCGTGAAGAGGTAGTTGGCGAACCCCTTGCGGAGCGCCATGTGGGAGATCGTCACGTCGTGCCACTGCTTCTCGGGATCGAGCAGTTCGAAATCGAACGCCTCAAGAAGGGGGGGGGTCATCAGCGTACAGCAGAAGCTCAGGTGCTTCTTCTCGCGCACCACGCCCCGCTTTCCCTCCGCGAACTCGTAGGGGTAGTTGATCCGCCCCTGCTCATCGACCGTCACGGCGGCGGCCAGCGCGCAGTCGCCCCGCCCGGCGGCTCCCGCCACCAGCGCGCCGAGCGCATGCTCGGGCACCACCACGTCCGACTCCACGATGAGCAGCCCCGCCCCCTCGGCCAGCGCCTCGCGCCGGGCCGTGATGAGCGTCAGCCGGTAGTTGGGCGAGGGATGGTCGGTCAGTTCCGAGAGATTGACCAGCCGGAACCCCAGCTCGCGCGACATGCGCTCCAGCTCGGCCGTATTCTCGGGCGTGCTGAAATCGTTGTAGATCGTATAGGTAAACGGCACCGGAAGCCGGGAGGCCATGACCGCCTCGGCGGTCTTCCGGGTCAGTTCGATCGAGTCCTTGACCGGAGTGATGATATGGATTTTGTTCATTTGCTGCGCTGCTGCGGGCAACGGCCGCCCCCGACGGAGCGGAAGCTGTTGCTATTTTCGTTTGAAAGCTATACCTTTGTCTGCAAAGACCGAACAAAGATAATGATTTTTCCCAAGAAAGCAATAATCGTCGCGGCCCTCGTCGCCGCACTGCCGTCGCTGGCCCAGACCCGCCAGACGCGCGAGGAGTACGTGGACCGCTACAAGCACATCGCCGTCGCCCACATGGAGCGCTACGGCATTCCGGCCAGCATCACGATGGCCCAGGGCATCCTCGAATCCGACTGCGGCAACAGCTGGCTCTCGCGTGCCTCGAACAACCACTTCGGCATCAAGTGCAAGCGCAACTGGAAGGGCGAGACGGTCTATTACGACGACGACGAGAAGGGCGAATGCTTCCGCAGCTACCCTTCGGTCGAGGCCTCCTACCGCGACCACGCCGAGTTCCTCGACGGACAGCCGCGCTACGACTCCCTCTTCGCCTATGCGCCCACCGACTACAAGCACTGGGCGCGCGGTCTGAAGGCTGCCGGCTACGCCACCGCCCCCGACTACGCCGAGCGGCTCATCCGCATCATCGAGGAGAGCAAGCTCTTCCTGCTCGACCGCGAGAACGGCCTGGCGCTCTACGCCTCCGGCACGGGACACAAGGCCGACGAGTGGTTCGCCGCAGAGAGCAGCGTGGAGCGGGCCGCCTTCTCGGGCACGGCGATCGACCCCGACGACTACAGCGTCTCGATCGGCTCGCGCAAGGGCTACAACATCCGCAGCAACAACGGCGTACCCTACATCGTGGCCCGCGACGGCGAGCGCTTCGAGCGCATCGCCAAAGACCTCCGCATCTCGGCCCGCAACCTGCGGCGCTTCAACGAGGTGGCCGCCTCGGTACAGCCCGTCGCCGGCGAAACGGTCTATCTGGGCCGCAAGAAGCGGCGCTGGGAGGGCGAGACGATGCTCCACACCGTCGGCGAGGGCGAGACGCTCTGGTCGCTCGCCCAGTCCTACGGCGTGCGCAGCCGCTCGCTGCGCCGCATGAACCGCCTCGCCGGCGACGAACTCCGTCCGGGCGCGACGCTCCGAATCCGATAACACCAAATTTTCGATAGAACCCTTATGGAAAACATTCCGCTACGAAGCAGAATACTCGAAACCATCGTCAGCAAATCGACGCTCAAACAGCGAGTCTTCGACAACACCTTCGCCACCTTCAACGACCTGAAAGACACCCTTCTGGAAATGGCCTCCGAGATGGACGACGCACTGGAGGGGCGGCTCGACCGCCGCGTGCGGATCGAATACCGCGACCGGGGCAAGTTCGAAGCGCAGCTACAGATCGCCAACGACCTGCTGATCTTCCAGATGCACACCGACGTGTTCGAATTCGACGCCAACCACGTCGTCTGGCAGAACCCCTACGTCCAGCAGGAGCGGGCCAACTCCTACTGCGGCGTGATCAACATCTACAACTTCCTCTCCGACTCGTTCAAGTTCAACCGCAACGCCGACGAGGGCTACCTGATCGGGCGCATCTTCGTCAATCGCGAGAAGCGCTATTTCGCCGAGGGCAAGCACCAGAGCGCGGTGCGGGCCATGCAGTTCGGGCGCGAGGAGATCTCGCGCGAGGCGCTGATCGCGATCCTCGAAGCGGCGATCTGCTACGCCCTCAACTTCGACCTGCTGCTGCCCCCCTACGAGAGCAACAAGCGCGTGACGGTCGATCAGTTCAACACCAAACTCGACAACTCGAAATTCATCACGGGCAAACGCCTGGGCTACGACTTCGACGTAGATGACATTTAAACCCCATCGTACATGTTCAAGAAACTGTTTCTGCTGACCTTACTGAGCGGCCTCGTCGCCGCAGAGGCGACCGCGACGGCGCCTTCGACCTACCGCGACATCGTGGCCCTGCGCGCGATGAACCGCCGCGCCCAGGGCATCCGCCCGATGAGCGACGGCCGCCACTACACCGTCCTGGAGAACAACGCCGTCGTGCGCTACGACTACGCCGACGAGCAACCCGGACAGACGCTGCTCGCCTCCCCCGGCGACGATTTCCCGATCGTCGATTACCAGTTCTCGCCCGACGGCACACGGATGCTCGTCGCGCGCGGTGCCGAGCCGATCTACCGCCGCTCCTACACCACCCGCTACTACCTGAGCGACGGGGAGGGGCTGCGGCCGATCCTCACGGAGCTGGAGGGCACGCGCGACGCCTCCTTCTCGCCCGACGGGCGGACGATCGCCTTCTCGAGCGGCAACGATCTCTACCTCTACGACATCGAGTCCGACTCCGTGCGCCGCATCACCCGCGACGGCCGCTGGAACGAGACGATCAACGGCACCACCGACTGGGTTTACGAGGAGGAGTGCGCCTTCACGCGCGCCTACGCTTTCTCGCCCGACGGCCGCCGTCTCGCTTTCCTGCGCTTCGACGAGTCGCAGGTGCCCCTGTTCGAGATGATGCGCTTCGACGGCACGCTCTACAACCGGGCCTACACCTTCAAATACCCCAAGGCCGGCGACCGCAACTCGGAGGTCGATCTCTTCGTCTATGACCTCGACACGGAGCGCACCGAGCGCATCGACGCTGGTCCCGACCGGGGACAGTACCTGCTCCAGCCGCTCTGGACCCCCGACGGGCGGCTCTGCTTCCAGCGGCTCAACCGCCGGCAGAACCACTACGAGCTGGTGCTCTGCCAGCCCGACGGCACGCAGCGCGTCATCTTCGACGAGCAGTCGCCCACCTATGTCGATCACACCAACAAACCGCTGCAGTTCCTGCCCGACGGCCGCCGCTTCATCATCGGCGAGGAGACCTCGACGGGCTTCCGCCACCTCTACCTCTACTCCATCGACAAGGGGCTGCTGCGCCCCGTCACGCAGGGCGAGTGGGAGGTTACCGACTTCGTGGGCCTGCGCGGCGACAAGGTCTATTACCTCTCGACCGAGGGATCGCCGCTGCGCCGCGACCTCTACCGCATCGGACTCAACGGCAAAGGCAAGAAGCGCCTCACGCCCGGCGACGGATTCTACTCGATCGCCCCGAGCGCCGACCTGAGCTACTACATCTGCGAAGGCTCGAACAGCACCACCCCCAGCCGCACGGAGGTCTTCACGGCCGACGGCCGGCCGCTCCGCACCCTGGCCGCCAACGCCGAACTGCGCGAGCGGCTCGCACAGACCGACCTCCCCGTGCGCGAGTTCTTCACCTTTACCACCGAGCGGGGCGACGAGCTGAACGGCTACCTGCTCAAGCCCGCCGACTTCGATCCCGCGAAACGCTATCCGGTGCTGATGACCCAATATTCGGGTCCCGGATCGCAGCAGGTCTCCGACCGCTGGGCACCCGACTGGGAGTCGGCCCTGACGGCCCACGGCTACGTGGTGGCCTGCGTCGATCCCCGGGGCACCGGCTTCCGCGGCGAGGCGTTCCGCAAGGCTACCTACGGCAACCTCGGCGCTCTCGAAGTCGAGGATCAGATCTCGGCAGCCCGCTACCTGGCCCGCCAGAGCTGGGTGGATGCCGACCGCATCGGCATCTACGGCTGGTCGTTCGGCGGCTTCATGGCGCTGGGCTGCGCCTGCAAGGGCGACGGCCTCTTCAAGATGGCGATCGCCGTCGCTCCCGTGACCTCATGGCGCTACTACGACTCGATCT
>CAMWGZ010000039.1 GCA_947173915.1 uncultured Alistipes sp. | reverse complement strand
GTCCCGAGCGTCACGGCGATGAAGTCGCTCATCCCCCGCGCCGCGCCGTAGATCATCTCGCCCCACGCGGCGGCGTTGGCATCGTTGGTCAAGCGGATCCGCAGCCCGGGAAAGCGGCGCTCCAGCTCCGCGCAGAGGGGGAAGCTCCGCCGCTGCGGATCGAGATCGGCCTCGTCGGGGGCGAAGCGCCACATATTGACCGGCTGCACGATGCGGCCCGTCCGCCCGTCGGCATTCGGCGCACCGATGCCGATTCCCTCGATCGCAGCCCCTTCGGGCATGGAGCGCAGCAGCTCCCCGACCGCCCCGGCCAGCCGGGCGGCGTAGGCGGGGTAATCGCCGAACCGGGGGTAATCGGCCGTAGCGAAGGCGCGCCGCGCCGCCACCCGGCCCGCGCCGTCCACCAGCCCCAGGGCGGTGTTGGTGCCTCCTATATCTATGCCGATCGCGAACTTTTCCATAATCCTCCTCATTCGATATGTTTCGGTCAAAGTTAGAAAAAATTGCGCCATATCGACTTTTTTTCTACTTTTGAGACGATTCCCGCCCGCAAATCACACCCCTTCGGGTGTCCGTCTGCGGCGGATCCTTACCGCAACAACAAACGAAAGAGAAAATGATACCGACAAACGACCAACTGCTGGAGCGCGTCGAGCGCTACCTGACGCAGATCGGCTTCCCCGACCAGCCCGCCAAACTCTACGATCCAATCGGCTATTCGCTCTCGATGGGCGGCAAGCGGCTGCGGCCCATGCTGCTGCTGCTCTCCTACGGAATCTTCGCCGACGACACGGAGCAGGCGCTGCCCGCCGCCGCCGCGGTGGAGGTGTTCCACAACTTCACGCTGCTGCACGACGACATCATGGACAACGCGGCCGTGCGCCGGGGCAAACCCTCGGTCTTCGCACGCTGGGGTCAGAACGTAGCGATCCTCTCGGGCGACGCGATGCTCATCAGCGCCTACCGCCTGCTGGCCGCCCTGCCCCCGCAGATGCTGCCCCGCATCCTGGAGCGGTTCAACCGAATGGCCATCGAAGTGTGCGAGGGACAGCAGCTCGACATGGACTTCGAGAGCCGCGACGAGGTCTCCGTCGCGGAGTACATGCGGATGATCGCCCTCAAGACCTCGGCGCTGCTCTCGGGAGCGACCGAACTGGGCGCAATCCTGGGCGGAGCCGGCGCGGAGGACTGCGACCGGCTCTACCGCTTCGCCACCGAGCTGGGGCTGGCTTTCCAGCTTCAGGACGACCTGCTGGACAGCTACGGCGACCAGCGGCTGGGCAAGGCCATCGGCGGCGACATCCTCGAGGGCAAGAAGACCTACCTGATGATCGCGGCGCTGGCCCGCGCGACGGAGCAGGAACGGACGCTGCTGCGCACGATCCACACCAATCCGGCCCTTACCGACGCGCAGAAGATCGCTACGGTCAAGGCACTCTACGACAAGCTCGAAGTGGCCGAGCTGACCCGCCGGGAGATCGAACACCGCTTCCGCGAGGCGCTCGGGGTGCTCGACACCCTCTCCGTCCGCTCGGAGGCCGTCAGCCGGCTGCGGGAGTACGCCGCCAGCCTGATGGGACGCAACAAATAAAGCACCGGAAGCATGAAACGCAGCGACATAGAAATCATGGCTCCGGCCGGATGCTACGAATCCCTCCGCGCGGCGATCGACGCAGGAGCCGACTCGATCTACTTCGGGGTCGAGAAGCTCAACATGCGCTCCCAGTCGGCCGCCAACTTCACGCTGGACGACATGGACCGCATCGCCGCCATCGCGCGCGAGAACGGCCTGAAAAGCTACCTGACGGTCAATACGGCGATCTACGACAACGAAATGGAGACGCTCCGCGAACTGATCGACCGAGCGCGCACAGCGGGGGTCGATGCCGTCATCGCGACCGACCCGGCCGCGATCCTCTGCGCCCGGCAGGCGGGAGTCAAGGTGCATATCTCCACGCAGAGCAACATCTCCAACGTCGAGGCCGTGCGCTTCTACGCCCAGTGGGCCGACGTGGTGGTGCTGGCGCGCGAGCTCGACCTGGAGCGGGTAGCCCGCATCGCCCGCGAGATCGAGCGGCAGGGGATCAAGGGTCCCTCGGGCGAGCCGGTGCGCATCGAAATGTTCGCGCACGGAGCGCTCTGCATGGCCATGTCGGGCCGGTGCTACCTCTCGCTCCACAACTCGGGCCACTCGGCCAACCGGGGCGAATGCCGGCAGATCTGCCGCCGGAAATACACCGTAACCGATCCCGACACGGGCGACGCGCTCGACGTGGAGGGCAACTACATCCTCTCGCCCAAGGACCTCTGCACGATCGACTTTCTCGACTCCTTCATCGGAGCCGGCGTGCGGGTGCTCAAGATCGAAGGGCGCGCCCGGGGCGGGGAGTACGTCAAGCGCGTGGTCGAGTGCTACGACCGGGCGCTGCGGGCCATCGAGGCCGGGGAGTACACCCCCGAACTGGCCGCATCGCTCAAGGAGCGGCTCGCGACGGTCTTCAACCGGGGATTCTGGGGCGGCTACTACGCCGGCGCGCCCGTGGTGGAGCACAGCCGCCACCACGGATCGGCCGCCACGCGGCGCAAGGTCTATGTGGGCAAGGTTACCAACTTCTTCAAGAAGATCTCGGTCGCAGAAGTGCAGGTCGAGGCCGCCCCTCTGGCACAGGGCGACGAGCTGATCTGGATGGGTGAGACGACGGGTGTGGTCGAGCAGCGCTGCGAGGAGCTTTTCTTCGCCGAAAAACCAGCCCGGAGCGTCGCGCAGGGCAGCTGCTGCTCGATCAAGACCGAGGGGCTGATCCGCCGGGGCGACAAACTCTACAAGATGGTCGATTCCTCCCAGACCGAATAGACCGCGCACCCGGTCCCGAACCATTTTTTCGCCGGGCGGGAAAGCGCCCGGCGAAATATCGTTATCTTTGCCGTCGAACCGTTGCAAACCGCACAAGCCATGTTTCTGCCCACCACCCTCAAGGAGGTCCGCCGCCGCGGATGGGATCAGCTCGACGTGATCCTTTTCACGGGCGATGCCTACATCGACCACCCGTCGTTCGGCGCGGCGGTCATCGGCCGCCTGCTCGAAGCCGAAGGCTACCGGGTGGCGATCGTCCCCCAGCCCAACTGGCGGGACGACCTGCGGGACTTCACCAAGCTCGGCACCCCGCGCCTCTTCTTCGGCGTGACGGCCGGGGCGATGGACTCGATGGTCAATCACTACACGGCCAACATCCGGCTGCGCAGCAACGATGCCTACACCCCCGGCGGGCAGGCGGGCTTCCGCCCCGACTACGCGGTGAAGACCTACACGCAGATCCTCAAGCGGCTCTTCCCCCGCACGCCGGTGGTCATCGGCGGCATCGAGGCATCGCTGCGCCGGCTGACCCACTACGACTACTGGAGCGACTCGCTCCACCCCCCGATCCTGGCCGAGAGCGGTGCCGACCTGCTGATCTACGGCATGGGCGAACGGGTCATCCAGCAGGTGGCCCGGGCAATGAACAACGGATTCAACGCCAAGCTGCTGCGCGGCATCCGCCAGGTGGGTTTCATGGCCGACCGCAGCTACGTCGAGCGGCTCGACCCCGAGCGGACCATCCGCCTCCACTCCTTCGAGGAGTGCTGCCGGGACAAGCGGGCCTTCGGCGAGAACTTCACGAAGATCGAGACGCTGAGCAACCTGATGGATCCCGTACAGACGCTCGTCGAAGGGGTCGGCGACCGCTTCGCGGTCATCACGCCGCCGAACGCGACCCTTACCACCGAGGAGCTGGACCACTCGTTCGACCTCCCCTACGAGCGGGCGCCCCACCCCCGCTACCAGGGGCGCGGCGACATCCCCGCCTGGGAGATGATCAAGCACTCGGTCAATATCCACCGGGGCTGCTTCGGAGGCTGCTCTTTCTGCACCATCTCGGCCCATCAGGGCAAGTTCATCTCCTCGCGCAGCGAGCGGTCGATCCTCGACGAGGTGGAGCGGATCGTCCGCATGCCCGACTTCAAGGGCTACCTATCGGACATCGGCGCTCCGTCGGCCAACATGTACCGCCTCGGCGGCCGCGACCGGACGCTCTGCGCCAAGTGCCGCCGCCCCTCGTGCCTCCACCCCAAAATGTGCCCCAACCTCGACAACGACCACCGGCCCCTGCTGGCGCTCTACGCCAAGATCCGGGCAGTGCGAGGGATCAAAAAGGCTTTCATCGGCAGCGGCATCCGCTACGACCTGTTCGACGACAGCGACTACCTGCGCACGGTCATCCTCCACCACACCTCGGGCCGCCTCAAGGTGGCCCCCGAACACACGGAGGAGCGGGTGCTCCGGCTCATGCGCAAGCCCCCCTTCGCCCTCTTCGAGCGGCTCAACGCCGACTTCGGCCGCATCTGCCGGCAGGAGAGGCTTCCCTACCAGCTCATCCCCTACTTCATCTCCTCGCACCCGGGCTGCACCGAGGGCGACATGCGCGCGCTGGCGGAGAAGGTGCTCGGCAAGCTGCATTTCAACCTGGAGCAGGTGCAGGACCTTACCCCCACGCCGATGACCTTTTCGTCGGTCATGTTCTACACGGGCGAGAACCCCTACACGGGCGAAAAGGTCTATATCGCCCGATCGCAGGAGGAGAAGCGCCGCCAGAAGAGCTACTTCTTCCGGGGACGGGGAAAACACTGACACAGGAAAATACGGCGGCCGATACGGCACGGCGCAGAGATGAAGCGCCGGACCGTGCCGCCGCGCGCACCCTCCTTGCGGGCGCATGCCGGCTGCCGGCGTATTCAATTCACAGAAGATTCACAAAAGGAGGCTTCAGCGAAGCGCCTCGATGAACCCGGGGTGCAGCGCCCACAGGTTCTCGGTCTGAAGCCACAGCTCGCGCGCCAGGGCCCGCTCGGAAGGCCGCTCGCCCTCGATGTCGCGCAGGTACTCCTCGTCGGCCGTATGGCTGGCGGCGGTAAATTCGGCGTAGTAAGGGGCGAATTTGGTCCGGAAACGCATGATCTCCCCCTCGGGGATGCGCCCCTCGCGCCGGAAGGCCGCCCACATGGTCAGGATCTCCTTCGAGGCGTATTTGTCGGAGATGTCGTTGCTGATCTCGTCGAAGAGTTCGTACTCCTCCATCGCCAGGTAGTCGAACGCCAGCAGGATGATCCCCTCCAGATGATCCTCGGGGTCCAGCTCCAGCAGCAGTTCGAGCATGGCGGCCGACATTTCGAAGTCGTCGATCAGGAAGTGGTCGATCGCCGATCCGTAAACCACCTCGACCGCCGCACGGGTGTTCGCGTCGCTCCATTCGAGCACGACCTCCTCGCCCTCGGGCAGCAGCCCGGAGAGGCGCTGGAACGCATGAAAACGGCTGTTGCAGGCCTCCTCGACACGCCCCTGGCGCTGCAAGGCGCGGGCCTCGGCCAGCGTGCGGGAAAAATAACGGGCATCGCGTCCTGCGATTTCGAAAGTCTGATCGGAAGTGGGATTGAGCGTGAGTTCCTCGCGCATTACGGCCTAATATTTATATGTTTGAGATTCCGCGGCGGATACTCCGTCCCGCCGATTTGCGGGGGCGAAGATAGCAAGAATCGAGAAAAATTTCATATTTCTTGCAAGAAATCGGTGCGGACTATTGATTTTATTCGATTTTTTTCCGACATTTGCACCGCAATAAGGTTCGTTCGCGGACCGTGCAATGCCGAAATAGCTCAGCGGTAGAGCACTTCACTCGTAATGAAGGGGTCCCGAGTTCAAATCTCGGTTTCGGCTCTCAAAATCAAGCGATTACGTTTTTTACGTAGTCGCTTTTTTGTGTCGTTTAGTGAGGGAAAAAGGGCTGAAAAGTCGGTCGGAGTTTTTCGGTACATATACCCCGACCGAGCGGACAATCCCTATTTTTCACCCCTCCCCCTTTTCGGATGGGAAATCGAATTTTCATCCCTCCCATTTAATAGGATTCCACATAAAACAGACCACCCCTATTTATGCCCGAAACCATCTAACAGCATAAGATTATTGATATTACATGAAGTTGGATTACTACTGATAAGCGATAAACAAAAACTTAATCGCTATGTACGAAACACAAGAGAGAGCCAAACGGATTACGGACATTCATGTTCTATGGGGACAAAGCACGGTAGTCGAAGACCTGATACGAACGGGAAAAATCGACGAAGAATACATCTACCCTTTTAACGGAGAAGAAGTACTGGAATGGTGGCTGGTTACGCCGTGGCTGGCCGAACGACTGAAAGAGCAAGGCGAAATCATCATCGACAAATTAGGGTGTCGCTGGTGGGGACGGCTGACAAGCGGGCAGGCGATTTACATGAACGGCGTAATACAAGAAATCTGCGGGAACGATTAACCCAACTTACAACTAACAAAGTTTCGATTCCATAGCGTAACCTATTGGATAGAAACTTTATTTTCAAGAACTTTGCACAATTAAATACGGCAACACCCCAGCGGAGAGCATTGTAATTCAAAAACATTTTCTAACTTTGCATTGTCACCGAATAGGTGGCAGACATATTGATTAGTGAAAGTGTTTCGCTGAATCCTCGATAGGAAATCTGGTAAATTTCAAAACAGAGGGATAAGCTTACAAACGCTCTTCACCTTGTGTAGATTATATCCTTTCGATATATCTGCTCAAGTGTGGGGTGTTGCTTATTTCTGTTTGGGCTTACCAGAGCCTCCTATCGAATAAGTGAACAACTCCACACTTTCTTTTTGCACATAACCCACCGCAGCAGGAGTTGGGGCGGTAACAAAATTTTATCGTTATGGGTACCAATATTACCCCCAAAGTGAGCAAATCCAATGTTTCGCTGGCTATTGCCCTTACCGCTATCGGATTTGCAGAAAAACATGACCTTAATACTTTATTTTGGATCAGCACCATCTTCGGAGTGGTAACAACTGCTATTCAGGTTGCAGTTCTTGTAAAGTATGTAATCAACTATTGCAAAAATAAAGAGTAAATAATTATGAAAAAACTATTGTTTGTTACGGTTGCTTTTATCTCAATGGTTTCATTGAATGGCTGTGCAAGCCTTTATATGAGCGAAGCCATTCCTGTAAAAGAAGACTATTCTGATTTGTTGCCTCCATTGACCCCTATAATGGATACTCAAAGTTTGGAAAATGTATTTGGAATAGCAACCACCAATTCGTCAGGATCATCTTACAGCACGCATCATCTTATAGGGCAAACGGGAATGTCATTCAATAATGGCTATTCCTCATCTACGACCTATCGCGACCCTGCAATTCATGATTTAACAACCTATTTCGAGAAAGATGCGACTACGAATATTTGTCAACAATATGGAACTCGTAAGGGTTACATAACATGTCAGGTGGTTAATGGTTACAGTATTGTGCGTATTGGGATGCGATGGATTGGAGCATATCCATTATTCGGCATCCCATACTTACTTGGCATGCCATCTAAAAAAGCACAATCATCGTTAATGGTAAAGATTGATATCTACGACAAATCCCAAAATCTTGTGGGAAGTTACACCTCGGACTTCCACTACGATAAAAGATATGTCGCTTTGTATTATGGCTATTCAGCTGGAAATGCAAAACACAAAACCGCTCTTGAAGCCTTCAAAGCTTGCATGAAAGATGTGAAAGCTAAAATTAGAGCAGATTACGATCGTTTGAACAAAGAATTATACTAATTATCAGGAACATAGGACAGACCCGAACAGAACGGTTTATTTTATACTTCCGCCTGCACGAGTTTGTCCTTTTTATTCCAAGTGACAAACTTTGGGAAAAAGGTTAGTCTATAAGACCCTTTTGCAGAGTTTGTCACTTTTCTATTTTGTTTATTCGACTAATAATCTTATCTTTATAGAGATAAGATAAAGACAAACAATACTTAAATTTTAGCTGCAATGAACAGATACAAACAACCAAAACGGAATGAATGACCAAAACATGAGAGGACAAACAAGCTATTTGCAAGTTGACCGAATGGAGCAAGACAGACGCAATAGCCCTGCTTGTCGAGAAACCCGAAGACGGAATATATCCCGAAACATTTATTTATCTATTCACGCCTAATATGGCAGACACGACAAAGCCCATCGAAATAACGCTTACGAAGCATCGGCACTATATATTCGGAGGAAAGTGCAAACTCGAAGATATGGACGGAATAATCGGCGTAATGGCGGCAAACGAAATACGAATCGAGGGAACGGACGAGAAAGCGAATTTATTCGACTACCACGTGAAAGCCAATACAATCACGCCACGCCCGACGGACGGAACGAGGTGGTGAAATTCCCGTTAGCGGGATTTTGCGAAAACTATCTGATGCAGTTTGTAAAATAATTCGGTGGAGTTGAATTGCATCGTATCTATAAAGGTTAAGGAGAAATGGCCGAAAAAATGCGGTTTTCCTTTGACAACGACAAGTGACAGACTAAAAACGAGGAGCTATATAATTACCCTTTCAACATAGTTTGTCACTTTTTCTATTTATCAAATTATCAACTAATTCAATATTGTTTAACTGCAAACAACGCAGGCCGTCATGTTACACATTGCGCCCAAATCCACTTTTTCGGGCTTTATAACCGACTGACTTTCAGCAAAAGGCCGAAATAGCTCAGCGGTAGAGCACTTCACTCGTAATGAAGGGGTCCCGAGTTCAAATCTCGGTTTCGGCTCAGAAAAAAAGCGACTACGCTAAAACGTAGTCGCTTTTTTCATCTCCGGAGGCGGAGTGTGGCTGCAAAACCCGCCTCCGGCAAATACCTCAGGCCGGCAATTCGCGGCCGTCGCGCATTGTTTCTCCTCCGAAAATCCTATCTTTACACCGCAAGACAAACGACCACATACGACAAAACCATGCAGGACCTGATAAACGGACGTTGCGGCTGGTGCGGCACGGACGAACTCTACGCCAAATACCACGACACGGAGTGGGGACGGCTTGTAACCGACGAGAAGACGCTGTTCGAGTTCCTCGTGCTGGAGAGCGCCCAGGCCGGGCTGAGTTGGCTGACCATACTCAGAAAACGCGATGGATACCGCCGGGCCTTCTTCGATTTCGATGCCGAACGGGTGGCTCGGATGACCGACGAGGAGGCCGAGCGGCTGATGCACGACGAAGGCATCGTACGGAATCGGCTGAAAATCAAAGCTACAATCCACAACGCACGGTTGTTCCTGGCCATCCGGGAGGAGTTCGGCAGTTTCTACGACTACACCCTATCGTTCTTTCCCGGACGAAAGCCGATCGTCAATAGTTTCCGTGCGCTGGCCGAACTCCCCGTCTGCTCCCCCGAGTCGGATGCCATGAGTCGGGACATGAAGCGGCGGGGATTCAAGTTCTTCGGCACCACCATCTGTTACGCCTACCTGCAGGCGACGGGATTCATCGACGACCACCTGGCGGACTGCATCTGCCGGAAAGAGTAAAAATACGTATCTTTGTCCCGTCTTCGGACCTCGCCCCCGGCCAAGGTCCGGAACACGATAAAAAAGCCATAAAAACATGATTCTGCACTACGATATCATCGTCGTCGGAGGCGGTCACGCCGGCTGCGAAGCGGCGGCGGCGGCGGCACGGCTCGGGTCGCGCACCCTCCTGCTGACGATGGACATGACCAAACT
>CAMWGZ010000038.1 GCA_947173915.1 uncultured Alistipes sp. | reverse complement strand
ATCCTGCGCCGGGGGAGGGATCAGAGGGGAGCCGTTTGGTTTTGCGAAAAAAATGGTTATATTTGTAAGCGGCGGGCCGAACCGGCCAGGTGTTGTAAAACCTAACCTCTATGAAAAAATTTGCTTGTTTCTTTTTTGCGGCTGCAGTCGCACTGCTGGCCGGATGCAGTAAAGACGAACCGGTGCCGGATGTCGGCCCGGCGCAGAACCATACGCTGATCATCTACATGATGGGCGACTGCGGGTTGGAGACCTTCATGGATTCGAACCTCGGCAAGATCATGACGGTGGTCGATCAGGTGCCCGAGGGGTGCCGCGTGGCGCTCTACTACGACCGCGGCAACTACGCCCGGCTGACCGAACTGGTCGTCGAGGAGGGAATGGCCAAGCAGCGCCTGATTCAGAACTACGTGCCGGCGAAGACCTCGTCGGTCGATCCCGAATTCATGGCCGGAGTGCTCGAACAGGTGCGCCGGGAGTTCGCCTCGGAGAGCTACGGACTCATCCTCTCCTCGCACGGCGGCGGGTGGGTTCCCTCCGATGAGTTCGACCGCTACATGGCCCAGATGCAGGGCCGCTCCGTGTCGGAGAGCGGGATGCGTCCCAGCTTCTTCGGCCAGGACGGATACGACTGCATGGAGATCGTCGATCTGGCCCGGGCGCTGGGCGGCTTCAGGTTCGACTACATTCTTTTCGATGCCTGCTTCATGTCGTCCGTCGAGGCGCTTTACGACCTGCGCGGTGTCGCCGACTACATCATCGCCTCGCCGGCCGAGGTGCTCGGGGCGGGATTCCCCTACAAGGAGATCCTGCCGCTGCTTTTCCGCAAGGACCACGGGTTGGTCGAGTCCTGCCGTGCGTTCATGGATTTCTTCCGCACCACTTCGGGAACGATCGCGCTGGTCGATTGCTCGAAACTCGATCCTCTGGCGCAGGCCGTAGGGAAGCTGCTCGCCGCGTCGGAGGGGCGTGCGGTCGATGCGTCGAAAATTCAGGCCTACGAAGGATTCACGACGCACCTCTATTTCGATCTGGAGCAGTATGCCGAGGCGCTGACCGCCGATGAGGCGCTGCTCGCATCGTTTCGTGCGGCGCTGCGCGAAGCGGTCGTCTATACCGACCATACCCCGACTTTCTATACCGACTACGGCGTTGCGGGCGATGTTCCGCTGCCGCGCAGCTGCGGCGTGACGTGCCATGTGGAGCAGGCGGCCGATCCGCAGATCCACGCGGAGTTCCTCAAGACCGCCTGGGCACAGGCCGTGGGCGCGAAATAGTCCGGAGGACATTGTGACGGCGGCCCGTATCCGATCTGGATGCGGGCCGCTGTCGGATCGTGGCGGGCGGTGCGGGGCAGGCGGGACTCCGCGCCGCTCCTTTTTTTCGGAGGCGGTGCGCCGGGCGGTTTACAGCTCCCGGAAGCGGATCGTGTCGATGCGGATGATGACGATTTCGTCGTACTCCTCGACGGGAAGACGGTAGAGGCTGTCGAGCAGGTGCGGGGTAAAGCTGTTGCGGTTGATATGCTGCCATTGGACTACCCGGTCGTTGAGGCGCAGGCCCGCTTCTTCGGCCGGAGTGTCCGGGTCGATGCGGTAGATCTTGTGGCGCACCGGGTCGATGTACGCACCCAGGTTGTTTTGCGGGGTGTGCGGGGATTTGTGCGCGGACTTCGGGACGTTGCCCAGATAGGTGTCGCGCGAGACGATGACGATCAGGAGCATCAGCAGGGCGACGAGCATCAGCACTTCGTGCACCGTGCGGGCCTTGATCCAGCGGATCGCCCGGAGCGGGGTGCGATATTTTTCTACCCGATTATGCGGCATTGTGATGCGATTTGTTTATTTTTGCAAAAATAACAATAAAACTGGTAATAACCGTATGGAAAACCGCATAAAATTGCACGACAGAACCTTTCGGGTGCTGATTCCGGAGGCGCGGATCGCCGAGGCCGTTGCCGCCGGCGCCGCACGCATCAATGCCGATTACCGGGAGCGGAAGAATCCGATCTTCCTCGGGGTGCTGAACGGTTCGTTCATGTTCCTGAGCGACCTGATGAAGCGGATCGAATTCAACTGCGAGGTGTCGTTCGTCAAGCTGGCCTCCTACGAGGGAACCTCCTCGTCGGGTGCGGTGCGCGACCTGATCGGTCTCGGCGGCGATATCGAGGGGCGCGACGTGATCATCGTCGAAGACATTGTCGATACGGGGCGCAGCATCGCCCACATGGTCGAGACGCTGCGGCGGAAGAATCCCGCGAGCATCCGCATCTGTACGCTTTTCTACAAGCCCGAAGCCTATTCGCGGACGATTCCGATCGACTATCCGGCCATGAATATCGGCAACGAGTTCATCGTGGGATACGGACTGGACTACGACCAGCTGGGCCGCAACCTCAAGGATGTTTACGTGGTAACCGAGTGATCCGATGGTCGGAAGCGATATTTACGAACAGCTGGAGGGCGGCCGCCTGCTGCCGCTCGTCGAGGATTTCTACACGATCCAGGGGGAGGGACACCACGCCGGCAAGCCGGCCTACTTCATCCGTCTGGGCGGGTGCGACGTCGGGTGCCGCTGGTGCGATGCCAAATATACCTGGAACCCCCGGCTCTATCCCCCCACCGCCATCGGCGAGGTGGTACGCCGGGCCACCTCGTGCGCCGCGCAGTCGATCGTCATTACGGGCGGCGAGCCGCTGCTCTATCCGCTCGGACCGCTCACGGCGGCGCTGAAGGAGCGGGGGCTGAAGATCTTTCTGGAGACCTCCGGGTCGCACCCCTTCAGCGGCTATTTCGACTGGGTGTGCCTCTCGCCCAAGCGACGGCAGCAGCCTCTGGCGGAGGCTTTCTGGCGGGCGGACGAGCTGAAGGTCATCATCGAGGAGGAGGAGGACCTGCGCTGGGCCGAGGAGAACGCCGCCCGCGTGGAGCGGGAGTGCATGCTTTTCCTGCAACCCGAGTGGAGCGCCTCGGAGCGCATCATGCCCGTGCTGGTGGAGTATGCCAAGGCCCATCCCCGGTGGAACATTTCGATTCAGACGCACAAATACATGCGCATTCCTTAGCTGCGTTCGATCATGAGACTGGTGCGGCTGGACAAGCGTTTCTGGGTAATCGTTACCTGCATCATCGTGGCCTTCACGGTGTTTGTCGTGGGGCGCAATCTGCTGCACGCCATTCAGATCCGAAGCGACATCCGGTCGCTGGAGCGGGAGCGCGACCGGTACCGCCGGCGGATCGCCCAGGACTGCGCCCTGCTCGAAGAGCTGCGCTACGACGACCGGCTGGAGCGCTTCGCCCGCGAGCGCTACCGGATGCAGCGCCGGGGCGAGACGGTCTATATCGTGGAGGAGTGAGGCGCAGCGTCGCATGCGCGGCTCGGCACGCAGCGCACGGGCACAGCGGCGGAAAAAGATACGGACCGGATTCCTGCACTCGGAATCCGGTCCTTCGTTTCAGAGGCGGGGCGTGACGGCCGGGCGAGTGGGCGGTGGGCGCTGCGGTGCGGGGCTGCCGTCGGCGGATCAGTAGTGGCGGAATCCCTGCCAATCGACCTGCTGGGGCACTCCGTTGAGGAGCCATTCGAGCCGGTCGCCGGTCGTGATGCGGCCGATGACGTGGAACCCTTCGCCGAAGCGCGCCGCATAGTCGCGTGCGAGCGTGTCGGCCGCTTCGGCCGCGAAGGTAAAGAGCAGCTTGTAGTCCTCGCCTCCCGAGACGGCCGTTTCGACGGCGACGGAGGTGGGGATCGATTCGATGTCGATCTGCGCCCCGACACCCGAGCGGTCGAGGATGTGGCGCAGGTCGGAGGCGATGCCGTCCGAAATGTCCATCATGGCGTGCACTTCGGGGCGTTCGCCGAGCCAGATTCCCTCTTCGACCTGCGGCTGCGGATTGCGGTGGATGCGGGCCAGCGGGGTGTCGCAGCGGCCTGCCAGAATATCCTGCAGCCCGGCTCCCGATTCGCCCAGCGGACCGCCGACGGCGATCAGGTCGCCGGGGCGGGCATCGCTACGCCGCTTGATGCAACCCTCGGCCGCGCGGCCGATCGCCGTGACGTTGATGACGAGTCCCGAATCGGAGGCGGTCGTGTCGCCCCCGACCAGTCCGACACCGTAGCGCTCCGAGAGCGAGCGGTAGCCCTCCATGAAGGCTTCGATCCACCCGTCGGGCAGGTCGCGGGGGATGGCCAGCGAGAGGAGCGTGGCCACGGGGCGCGCGCCCATTGCCGCCACGTCGCTCAGGTTCACGGCCAGCGCCTTGCCGCCCAGCTCTCCGGGCGAGGTGGCGCGGCGCAGGAAGTGGATGTTCTCGGCCAGCAGGTCGGTCGTGAATACCAGCGCCGAGCCGTCGCCGAGCGGCAGCGTCGTGCAGTCGTCGCCGATGCCGTCGAATCCGTTGCGGGGAATCGCCGCGAACATGCGGCGGATGGTGTCGATGAGTCCGAATTCAGTCATGCGGCAAAGATAGGCAATCTTCGGGGGAACCGCTCGCTGCCGGGCGTTTTTGTTGGCCGGGCGGATGCGCTTTTTCCCTTTTTGCAAGGCCGGGTGGAAAAATATTGTTTTCTTTGCGACGGTTTTTGAAGTGTGCTCTTTCCGAAGGGCGGATCTCGAAGCCCGAAAAACGATACGACGATGAAAATTCTGATACTGAACGGTCCCAACCTCAACCTGCAGGGACGCAGGGATCCCGGGGTATATGGGACCGAGACTTTCGAAGAGTTCCTGGCCGCTTTGCGGCGGGAGTATCCCGACACGGAGTTCCTCTACTGCCAGTCCAATGTCGAGGGGGAGCTGATCGACGCGCTCCACCGCGCCGACGGCACCTGCGACGGGGCGGTGTTCAACGCGGGCGGCTACACCCACACCTCCGTGGCGCTGCGCGATGCGGTGTCGGCGGTGTCGCTGCCGGTCGTCGAGGTGCATATCTCCTCGATCCTGGCGCGCGAGGAGTTCCGGCATGTCTCGCTGCTGGCCGGCGTGGTGTGCGGCTCGATCATGGGCTTCGGTCTGGAGTCCTACCGGCTGGGGGTGGAGGCGCTGCGCAGGATCTGCCTCCGAAGCGAACCCGATAAACAGAGCCGGTCATGAGAACGGACAAGAAAACCAAGATCGTGGCCACCCTGTCCTCGCTTCGGGCGGACGAGGCGCTGATCCGCCGTCTTTACGACGCGGGGATGGATGTCGTGCGCATCAATTCGGCCCACGCGACGCTGGAGGATGCCGCCCGGATCGTCGGGGCGGTCCACCGGGTCGATCCCTCGATTCCGGTCCTGCTCGACACCAAGGGTCCCGAAATCCGGGTCACGGCCATCGACGCGGCCTGCGGCGAGGCGATCGAGTTCCGGGCGGGCGACCGCGTGGCGGTGTGCGGTACGGCCGACGGCGAGCCCACCACGCGTGAGACGATCCGCCTCAACGTGCCCGGCATCGTCCGCGACATAGAGCCGGGGGCGCGGCTGCTCATCGCCGACGGCGAGCTGGAGCTGCTTGTCGAGCGGAAGAGCGCGGAGGTGCTGCACTGCCGTTTCCTGCGGGGCGGGGTGCTCCGCTCGCGCAAGAGCGTCAATGTCCCCGGGGTGCGGATCGACCTGCCGCCCCTGACGGAGAAGGACCGCCGCTTCATCGAGTGGGCCGTGGGCGGAGGTGTCGATTTCATCGCCCACTCCTTCGTGCGGAGCGCCGCCGACGTGCGGGCCGTGCAGGAGATTCTGGACCGCCACCGCAGCCCGATCAAGATCATCTCGAAGATCGAGAACCGCGAGGGGCTGGATCATCTGGACGAGATCGTCGAGGCCTCCTACGGCGTGATGGTGGCCCGGGGCGACCTGGGGGTGGAGCTTCCGGCCGAACAGATCCCCGGGGCACAGCGGCGCATCGTCGAACGCTGCATCGCGGCCAAGCGCCCGGTCATCATCGCCACCCAGATGCTCTATTCGATGGTCCGCTCGCCTCGCCCGACACGTGCCGAGGTAAGCGACGTGGCCGGTGCCATCTACGAGCGCGTCGATGCCGTGATGCTGAGCGACGAGACGGCGGCGGGCGACTATCCCGTCGAGGCGGTCGAGACGATGGCCCGCGTGGCCCGCGAGGTGGAGCGCGACGAGGAGCGCTTCCCGCCGCTGATCGACATGAACATGGTGTCGGTCGAACACGAAGTAACGGCGCAGCTGGCACGCTCGGCCGTGCGCGCTTCGGTCAATCTGCCGATCCGCTGGGTGGTGCTCGACACCCTCACGGGGCGGACGGGCCGCTATCTGGCGGCGTTCCGGGGGCGGCGGCCGGTCGTTGCCGTCTGCTACTCGCTCCATGCCCAGCGGATCCTGGCCCTCTCCTACGGCGTGGTGCCCGTGCTGCGCGAGCAGCAAGCCTGCGCGCGTTACGAGGACCGCTTCCGTTTCGTCTCGGAGGCGATCGGCCTGCTGCGGGAGCGGGAGGCGGTCGTGGAGAGCGATCTGGTCGCCGTGGTCGGCGGCAGCTTCGGATCGCGGCACGGGGCCTCCTACCTTGAAATATCGACCGTCGAACGGCTGTGCGCCCGCGAGGAGGGGCTGCGGCCGGAGGACAAACAATAGTTGCGCAAGGTGGGCGGAGAACTTCGGCAGCGGGTCGCCAGCGGCGTGGCGTGGAGTCTGGGCGAGAAGATCGCCTCGATGCTGTTGCAGGCCGGTGTCAGCATCGTGGTGCTGCGGATGCTGACACCCGATGACATGGGGATCATGACCATCCCGACCGTTCTGGTCACGCTGGCCCTCGTGGTGGTGGACAGCGGATTCTCGCAGACGCTCATCCGCATGCCGGCCCCCTCGGAGCGGGACTACGGGGCGGTCTTTCGCTTCAACGTCGTCGTCTCGCTGGCGCTCTACGCCGCGCTGGTGGCGGCGATGCCTTGGGTGGCCCGTTTCTACGGCATGCCCCTGCTGACGCGGATCGCGCCGGTGCTGTTCCTGCTGCTGCCGCTCAACGCCCTGTGCGTCATTCCCAATACTATTTTCACGCGCTGCTTCCGGTTCGCCTCCCTCTCGAAGATCGTCTTCGCCTCGACCTTCGCGGGCGGGGCGGTGGCCGTCGGCATGGCCTGCGGCGGCTGCGGCATCTGGAGCCTGGTGGGGCAGCGCGTCACGGCGATGGGGGTCAAGGCGCTGCTCCTCTGGCGGGCTGGCGGCTGGCGGCCCCGTGCCTCGGGCGGCTGGCGACAGCTGCGGGCGATGGCCCCCTTCAGCCTGCGGCTGCTGGCGACGGACCTGATCGCCGCCGTGTACAACAATGTCTCGCAGCTCTTCGTCGGCAAGCTCTATCCGGTCGATCGGCTCGGGTTCTTCAACCAGGCGCAGAAGCTCCGGGATCTCTCTGTCGGTTCGACCATGCAGGCGGTGCAGAGCGTCACTTTTCCGGCGCTCTCGGCCATTGCCGGCGACCGGGTCAAGTTCGCCGAGAGCTACCGGCAGGTGGTCATGATCGTGGCGTTCGTCATGTTTCCCGTGACGGCGGGGCTTATCTGCGTCGCACCCGATATGTTCGCTGCGCTGCTGGGGGAGAAGTGGATGCCGATCGTTCCCTATTTCCGGACGATCGCGCTTTCGGGATTTTTCGCGCCGATCGCTTCGGTGGCCTACAACGTGCTCAAGGTGCGGAGCGACGGCGGGGTCATCGTACGGCTGGAGGTGTTGAAAAAGGTGGTCATGACCCTCGTGCTGGCCGCGACGATTCCCTGCGGCGTGCTGGCGCTCACGGGAGGACTCGCTGCGATGACCTTCTTCGAAATGGTGGTCAATTTCGGGGCGACGACCCGTTATGCGGGGCTGACCTGGGGTCGTTTTCTGCGGACGCTGCTGCCCGTGGCGCTGGTAACGGCGGCGATGGCGGCCGCGGTGTGCGCCGTGCGCCTCTGGGTGCCGCTCGCGCCGCTTCCCGCCCTGTTGCTTCAGGCGGTCGTCGGGGTGCTCTGCTACGTCGGGCTGAGCCGGCTCTTTCGGCTGGAGGCCTGGCGGACGACGCTGGAGATCGTAAAAAAACTGGTCGGGAGGTAACCCGACCAGTTTTTTTATCGAATGTCCGGATTCCGGACTTCGGGAGCTTTAGGCATAGACCTTCGGGGTCATCTCGCCGCGAAGTACGCCCAGCGCGTTGGCCGAAAGCGACTCCAGTTCGTTCTCGCCGGGATAGACGGCCAGCGGAGCGATGAACGAGCAGCGCTCGCGCAGGTACTCGACCACGTATTTGTCGTGGGCGATGCCGCCCGTGACGATGATGGCATCGACCTTGCCGCACATGGTGGTCGCCATCGCACCGATCTCTTTCGCGACATTGTAGCACATGGCGTTGAGCATCAGCGTAGCGCGTGCATCGCCAGCCTCCATCATCTGCGAGATCTGGAGCATCGAGTTGGTACCCATCAGCGCGACCATGCCGCCCTTGCCGGCCAGCAGCTTGTGCAGCTCGGCCTGGGTGTAGCGGCCCGAGAAGCAGAGATCGACCAGGGCGCTGGCGGGAAGACCGCCGGCACGCTCGGGAGCCAGGGGGCCGTCGCCGTTGAGGGCGTTGTTCGTGTCGATGACACGGCCCTGACGGTGGGCGCTGACCGAGATGCCGCCGCCCAGGTGGACCACCACGAGGTTCATCTCCTCGTAACGGCGGTTCTGCGACTTGGCGTAGATGCGGGCCGTAGCCTTCTGGTTGAGGGCATGGAAGATCGAGATGCGGGGGCACTCCGGCAGACCGCTGATGCGCGCCTCCTCGATCATCTCATCGACGACCACCGGGTCGGCGATGTAGGCCTTCACGCCGGCAGCCTCGGCGATCTGGTCGGCGATCAGGCCGCCCAGGTTCGAGGCGTGGTGCATCTTGGCGTTTACCAGGTCGTGCTTGAGCGCGTCGTTCACGGCGTAAACGCCGCTCTCGATCGGCTTGACCAGACCGCCCCGGCCGATGACGGCCGAGAGGGTCTTGATGTCGAAGTTCTTCTCCTTGAGTGCGTCCAGAATCAGGTCGCGGCGCCATTCCAGCTGGTCGATGATCGTCGCGAAGCGGGCGATCTCCTCGGCCGAGTGGCGCAGCGTGAGTTCGAACAGCGGTTTGTCGTCTTCGTAGAGTGCGGTTTTTGTGGAGGTCGATCCCGGATTGATCGCTAAAATTTTGAATCCCATAAATCAGCCTTCTTTACGATTATTTTGCAGCCAGACAAGCCAGTGCGATGGAGTAGAGTTTCGTGAGGCTCGAGTCGCCGCGCGAGGTCAGCACGCAGGGAACTTTCGTACCCATGACCATTGCCGCGATTTCGCCGCCGCTCATGTGGGTAGCCGCCTTGAAGAAGATGTTGCCCGACTCGATGTTGGGGAAGAGCAGGCAGTCGGCATCGCCGGCAACCGACGAACCCTTGACCTTCTTGTGCTCGGCCACCTCCTTGTAGAGCGCTACGTCGATCGACAGCGGACCGTCGATGATGACGTTGCCCAGCTGGCCGCGGTCGCCCATCTTGGCCAGCAGCGCGCCCTCGGTCGAGGAGATCACGCTCGGCAGCAGCTGCTCCGAAGGAGCGATGCAGGCGATCTTCGGCGTTGCGATGCCCAGCAGGTTGGCGATGCGCGCCAGGTAGCCCACCTGGGTCTGCTTCTGCTTGAAGTCGGGCTGCGGGATGA
>CAMWGZ010000037.1 GCA_947173915.1 uncultured Alistipes sp. | reverse complement strand
GCGACGAGACCTTCTCCGGCACTTTCCGCTTCATCGGGCAGGATGGCGGGGAGCAGTTCGCACCCAACTCCGCCCGTGTCGTCGGCAGCACGCCCGACAACGAGCAGGGCACCGTGCTGCTGCTCCTGCCCAAGTTCGATGCCACAGCCGACGGGGCCACTTCGGCGGTTCCCTACCTCGGCACGCAGAAGACCATCACGGTCGAATACTCCTACGAGGGCGGCGAACGCGTGACCAAAGAGATACGGAACTTCTCCCTGGGGCGCATTCCCGAGCAGGGAACGTGCTACACCATCAACCTGAATTTCATCGGCGACCAGCTGCTGCTCATGTTTACCGCCGATGCCATCGAGTATTGGGAGGAGGGTTCCGACAACGTTATCATCATCAACTAAAAAACCGTGAATATTATGTCGATGAAGGCATTCAACATATTGACCTGCGCGGCTCTCCTCTGTGCGCTCTGCGCGTGCGAGAAGGGTGTGGACGACTCGGTGCCGGTGCCGCCCTCGGGAGGCATCACGATCGCCGCCGCATGCAACGACATGCTGCCCCAGACTCCCCTGACCCGCGCCGACGATCCGACACCCAAGAACGCCGAGGAGAAGCGTATCCGCACGCTGCACCTCTTTTTCTTCGATGCCGACGGCAACTTCCTCCAACCGACCAACGACAAGACCTTCAGCGCCTACTACCGTCTGGAGGTGCCCGAGGGGCAGCCTGCCGCGCTCTCCATCTCGGAGAACACTTTCGTGGACCAGGCGAACCTGACCAGCGTGCAGGTGTATGCCGTCGCCAACGTTTACGGCAACCGCTTCCGCACGCGGTGGACTCCCGAGGGCGACATCGTGCACGGCGATCCGCAGGATCCCGAACGGGAGGTCACGATCGAGCGTTTGCAGGACCTGCGCGACTGGCTCTACCGCCCCACGCCGCGTGAGGATATCAGCCTGCTGCCCGAGCCGGGCATGCCGATGGTGGGACTTACCGCGGGGGTAAACCTGAGCGAGTCGAGCCAGACCGTGCAGATCGAGATGCGGGCGCTCATGGCCCGTGTCGATGTCTCGGTAAAGCTCGATGCCAACCAGACCAGCCACGACCGTTCGCTGCCGACGCTCGAAATCCTCTCCTACGGCGTGCGCAACATGCCCTATTTCGTGCCCTTCACGCCGCCGGCCGAGGCTGCGGCCGACGGCACCCTGACCGAGGTTACCGAGATTCCCGATGACAATCCGGACGGTACCAACGACTTCATCGCCCGCGAGCGGGTGGTGCCCTACCAGGGGCGCATTCTCCACGACCAGCAGACCGCCGCGACGTTCAGCTACTACACCTACGAGAACGTCCAGCGCCCCGATCCCGAGAAATACGCCCGGCTCAAGGCGGAGGGCTATCCCGCCGGCGTGGATCCGGAGGACGAGTCGGCCATCCAGCGCTGGAAGCCGACCATCGCCGACGCGAACGCCTCGTCGTTGGTGCTCAAGGGTATCTATGTGACCCACCAGGGGCTGACCTACCAGGCCGACTTCAACGTCTATATGGGCCGGAACACCTACGACAACTTCGAGGTGCGCCGCAACCGCTGCTACAAGAACAACATTACGATCCGCGGCCTGGACTACGTGCGCAACAGCGACGAGGATGTCTATACGTTCGACGGCCGCGTCAATGTCGTTACCGACAACCCGCTTTACATTTCGATCGTCAATGAGCGCAAGCTCGATGCCCACTGGAACGTGGTGCCGATGGACCTTTACTTCCTGCGCCGCGAGGCGGGTATTGTCGATCTGGAATCCTACGTCGATGTCAGCCTGGTCGATCCCGCGACGGGCAGTGCGCCGGACTGGATCCGCATGGAGATGATCGACTCGCTGACGATGCTCCGCGGCAAGACGGGCAACGACTTCATCGCGGGCGGCAATTTCGAGGCGGGGACCGGTGCGCGCAAATACTTCTACACCAATCTGGTTACGGAGACGCTGCGCGACAACACCGCGATCCGGGTTTCGGGACCGGAGCACCACTCCCGTTCGCGCATCTATTTCTATGTGGACGAGAATGCCTCGACGCACGACCGTTCTGCGACGGTTTACATTACCTACAACAACAAGCAGGGCGACCGGCGAGACCGCACGCTCGAACTGGATCAGAAGGGGCTGCTGCTCGTCGAGGGTACGGATCACGGGGCCGACATGCCCTTCTATATCGAGTATTACGAGGAGTATGTCGATCACCGCGACCCGCTGGACAAGCACCTTCAGGAGAATGTCTATTACGACGGCCTGCCCTGGGCGCGCGAGGGGGCGTATCTGGCGACGAACGTCGTAATCGGACAGTCCAATGCGGTGGGCGTTTGGAATCCTTTCAATCCTTGCAACGTCTATAACAACGGATTGCAGATGACCCGGTATGTTTTCAACGACCGGGCCGCCGACGTGGCCTCGATGAATACGATGATGACCTACCCCGAGGGGATCCCGGCCTCCGCGTTCCACTATTGCTATGCCAAGAACCGGCGCAATCCCGACGGCTCCTACGAGGAGAACTGGTATTTGCCGGGTATCAGCGAGGTCGAGGCCGCCATTGCGAAATATTATCCCACTTTCGAGGAGTTCCAGAACAACTACTACTGGTCTTCGGCTGCGGCCAAGGATCCGAACCACTCCATTATACTTGCCCGCGAGAACGAAAACGCCACCTATGCGCGTGCCACGATGTATTTCCCGCCCGAACGGATTCCGGCGGGCGAAAGCCAGGGAAACCCCTGGGTGCAGAGCGGCTCGAAGGGGCCCGGCGACAACTATACCGGCGGGGGCAACAAGGCCAAGGGCGGCAACCACGGCGAGTACCGCAGCGGCCGTGCGCCGAAAACCGTTCCGTTCCGCATCCGCGCCTGCCGCAGAGCGGAGGGCGTGACCCGGTAGCGTACCCCGTGCCGCATGCAGGCTGCCGCCGTGCGCCCTGCGGCCGGACCCGCCCGAAAACCGCGACGACAAGCCGGAAACGCTCCGGCCTGCCGTCGCGGTTTTTATGGCGTTGAGGCTGTCCTCGCGTGTTTTTCGCGGGCATTGCGCTGTCGTCTCGGATTTTCTTCGTACCTTTGGCTGCTAACAAACGTCGTTGCAGATGATCCGTTTCCGAGATAGCTTCTTCCGGCTGTTGCCGGCTGCGGCAGCCTTGTCGCTCTTTTTTCTGGTCAGTGCCGTCTGTTTCGCGCCGCAGTTCCGGGGCGAGGTGCTGCCGCGCCACGACGTGCAGCAGTACGAGAGCATGGTGCAGGAGATTCGCAACAACCGTGCCCGCGAGGGGGAGGATCCCCAGTGGGCCGGACGCATCTTCGGCGGCATGCCGGCCTATCTGATCAGCGTCGCCTACCCGGCTCAGGCGGTCAAGAACACCGTCGGGCGCGTTACCGAGCTGATCGACACCCCCGCCGGCTTCCTCTTCTTTGCTATGACGGCCATGTGGGCCATGCTGCTGATGATGGGCGTGAATCCCTGGGTGGGGATCGTCCCGGCGCTCATGTACGGCCTTTCGACCTACTTCTTCCTCATCATCGGGGCGGGTCACGTGACCAAGATGTGGGCGGCGGTCTATGCCCCGCCGATGGTGGGCGGCGTGTGGCTCGCGCTGCGGGGCAACCTCTGGCTCGGTGCCGCCCTCGCGGCGCTCTTCGCCTCGCTCGAAATCGGAGCCAACCACCCCCAGATAACCTACTATTTTCTGCTGGCGATGGCCGCCCTGTGGATCAGCGAGGGCATCGCGGCCCTGCGCGGCCGCCGGATGGCCGACTTCGCCCGCCGCACGGCGGTGCTGCTGGCGGCCGGGGTGCTGGCCGTCGGCTCGAACTTCTCGCCCCTGTGGTACACCATGCGCCATTCGGGCCAGACGATCCGGGGCGGCTCGGAGCTGGCCTGCGACGATGCGGCACCGGCCGGCGGACTCGATCTGCGCTACGCCACCGCCTGGAGCTACGGCCGGGCCGAGAGCTGGAACATGCTGATCCCCGACTTCATGGGCGGCGACTCGGGCCGCTCGCTTCCCGCCGACGGAAAGACGGCCGAGGCGCTGCGCCCCTACGGACTGGAGGGGATCGCCCCCCAGCTGCCCGCCTACTGGGGCGACCAGCCCTATACGGCCGGCCCGACCTACTTGGGGGCCGCGACCCTTTTCCTCGCGCTGCTGGGGCTGCTGCTGGCCGACGGCCGCAGCAGGTGGTGGATCGCCGCAGTGAGCCTGCTGGCGCTGCTGCTTGCGTGGGGGCATCACTTCATGGCATTTACCGAGCTGGCCTTCCGGCTGCTGCCCGGATACAACAAGTTCCGCACCGTGTCGATGGCGCTCGTGGCGGTGCAGTGGACCGCTCCGCTGCTCGCGGCGCTGGCCCTGCAACCCCTCTGGAACGGCTGCGTGGAGCGCCGGAGGCTGCTTCGGGCGCTGGCGTGGGCCGGCGGCCTGACGGGAGGCGTGTGCCTGCTCTTCTTCGTGGCGGGCGGCGCGCTCTTCGACTTCGGCCGCACGGAGGCCGCCGGGTTCATGGGCGAACAGTATTACCGGATGTTCCGCGAGGCGGGCATGACGGATGCCATCGCCCAGGGAATGCCCGAGGAGCTGGGCCTCATCACGGCCGACGCGATGGCGGCCGACCGGGCGGCGATGATGCGCGCCGATGCGGCCCGCTCGCTGCTGATGGTCGCCCTGGCGGCCGGTGCGGTGGCTCTTCTCGCCTTCGGAAAGATCCGCCGGGGCGCTGCTGTGGCGCTGCTCGGGGCGGTCGTCCTGTTCGATCTGCTGCCGGTGGGGCTGCGTTTCCTGCCGTATGACCGCTTCGTCGCGGCCCGCAGGACGGAGGTGCGTCCCTCGGAGGCCGACCGGATGATCCTGCGCGACACCGAGCCGGGATTCCGGGTGCTCGACCTGACCACCGACCCCTTCAACGACGCGCGCGCCTGCCGCTTCCACCGTTCGGTCGGCGGCTACCACGGCGCGAAGCTGGCGCGCTATCAGGACCTGATCGACCGCTACCTCTCCTCGCTGGACGAGGGGGTGCTCGACATGCTCAACACCCGCTACGTGATCCATACCGACCGCGGAGGGGAGCCCGTCGCCCGCATCCGCACCTCGGCTTTCGGCCCCGCCTGGCTGGTCGGGCGGATCGTGCCGGCCGCCTCGCCCGAAGAGGAGATCGCGGCGCTCGGCGGGAGCGACCTGCGGCATGCGGCGGTGGTGAATCTCGGCGAATTCGGACTGGAGAACCCCTCCGTCGGCGGGGCGGGGGAGATCCGCCTTGCGGAGTACCGCCCCAACTACCTGCGTTACGAATACGAGGCCGACGCTCCGGCGCTGGCCGTCTTCTCCGAAATTTATTGCAAAGAGGGCTGGACGGCCCGCATCGACGGGGAGGAGGCCCCCTATTTCCGGGCCGACTACCTGCTGCGTGCGATGGAGCTGCCGGCCGGCGCGCACACGGTCGAATGGAGCTTCCGTGCTCCCGGCTGGCGGACGGCCGAGGCCGTGACGCTCGTCTGCTCGCTGTTGGTATTGTTGGGAACGGCGCTCGCCGTAATATATGTTTTACGCCATGAAAGACGACAAAAGACTCAAGCGTAAGGTACGCAACTCCTATCTGGTATCGAATGTCAGCATCGCACTGGTGCTTTTTCTGCTGGGATCGGTCGGCTACCTGATGACCGCCGCCCTGCAGGTGGCCCGCACGTTGCAGGAGAGCTGTTCCGTGACCGTCGAGCTGCGCAACGGACTCGACGAGCCGGCGCGCGAACGGCTGCGGGAGCGGCTGGCCGCCTCCGAGCTGGTGCTGCTGGTCGATTACTCCCCGAAGGAGGCGAAGATCGAGGATGCCGACTTTCGGGCGATGTTCGAACAGGAGTTCGAGGCGGTGCTCGACGAGAACCCCCTGCTCGACAGCTTCGAGCTGACCCTGACGGCCGAATCGGCCGACGGCGACAGGCTGCACGCTTTCATCGGGGAGGTGGAGGCGCTGGAGGGGGTGGACCGCGTCTCCTACCCGGCGCAGACGGTCGAGCGGCTCCACGCCACGATCGCCAAGATCCGGCTGGTGCTGCTGCTCTTCGGCGGGGCGCTGCTGGTGGTCTCGCTCATCCTGCTGAGCAACACGATCCGGCTGGCGATCTTCTCGAAACGCTACCTGATCAACACCATGAAGCTGGTCGGCGCGACCAAGTGGTTCATCATGCGCCCCTTTTTGGCGAGCAGCATCTGGCAGGGCATCGTCTCGGGGGCGATCGCCTCGGTGCTCTTCCTGGGGGCGGTCTATGGCCTGAACGAGACGGTCCCCGAGCTGACGACGCTGGCCGAGGCGGCCAAGATCGGCATCATCGTCGGGAGCATGATCGTGGGCGGCGTGGCGATCTCGCTCTGCTTTACCTTCGCCGCCGTCAATAAGTTCGTCAATATGAAATCCAACAAGATTTATCTCTATTAATTCGATAACCGCCATGAAAAAATTCAAGCAGATCGCTGATCCCAACGACGCGAAGATGCCGCTTGCGATGAAGAACTACGTGCTGCTGCTCGTCGGTCTGTGCGTCATCATCCTGGGCTTCGTGCTGATGACCGGAGGCGGCAGCAGTTCGCCCGAGGAGTTCGACTACTCCATGTTCTCCTGGCGGCGCATCACGCTGGCCCCGATCCTCGTGGTCGGCGGCTTCGCATTCGAGATTTACGCCATTCTCAAACGTTTCGAATAAGGCGCGCACATGGAAACACTGGATGCGATTATCCTGGGCATCGTCCAGGGACTTACCGAGTTTCTGCCCGTGTCGAGCAGCGGCCACCTGCAGCTGGCCAAGGCGCTGCTCGGGGTGCATATCGAGGAGAACGTTACCTTCGACGTGATGCTGCACGCCGCGACCGTGCTCAGTACGGTGGTGGTCATGTGGCGCGAGCTTTGGCGGCTGCTTTGCGGCCTCTTCTCCCGGCACTTCAACGAGGAGCAGGCCTACGTGCTGAAGATCCTGCTGTCGATGGTGCCGGCCGGCATCGTCGGGGTGCTCTTCGCCGAGCGGATCGAGACGCTCTTCTCCTCGCTGCCGTTCGTCGGGGCGATGCTGCTCGTGACGGCCGCGCTGCTTGCCTTCGCCTACTACGCCAAGCCGCGGCACCGGCAGCGGATCTCCTACCGCGACGCGCTGCTGATCGGCGTGGCGCAGGCCGCCGCGACGATGCCGGGGCTTTCGCGCTCGGGTTCGACCATCGCGACGGGACTGCTGCTGGGCGACGGCAAGGAGCAGGTGGCGCAGTTTTCGTTCCTCATGGTCATCCCCGTGATTCTGGGCAAGATGGTGCTGGACCTGGCCTCGGGGGAGTTCGCGGCGCTGTCGGTGGGGGCGCTGCCTCTTGCGGCGGGCTTTCTCTCCGCTTTCGTCTCGGGGGCGCTGGCCTGCAAGTTCATGATCGAGGCGGTCAAGCGGGGCAAGCTCGTCTGGTTCGCCGTCTATTGCGCTGTCGTTGGGTCGATCGCGCTGATTTTCGGATAAACAAGAAACTATGGAACAACAATACGACCTGAAAGGGATCAACTTCGAGGAGGGTTATATCGCCGTCATCGACAAGCCGCTGGAGTGGACCTCCGCCGATGTGGTGCGCAAGGTCAAGTTCGCCCTGCGCCGGGCCGGATACCCGCGCATCAAGGTGGGGCACGCCGGGACGCTCGATCCGCTGGCCACGGGCATCCTGCTCGTCTGCATCGGCCGCGCCACCAAGATGGCCGATGCCCTGCAGGCCGAGGAGAAGGAGTATGTGGCCGAGCTGATGCTGGGGGCCACGACCCCCAGCCACGACCTGGAGCATCCCATCGACAAAACCTATCCTACGGACCACATTACGCGCGAGGGGGTCGAGCAGGCGCTCCGCGTGCTGACGGGGGAGCGCCTGCAGGCTCCGCCGCTCTACTCGGCCAAGAAGGTCGAGGGGGTGCGCGCCTACGAACTGGCCCGTGCCGGCGAGGAGGTGGAGCTGCGCAAGGCGCTCATCAACATTTACGAGATGGAGCTGGAGGCGTGCGAGCTGCCCCGCATCCGCATCCGGGTCCGTTGCAGCAAGGGGACCTACATCCGCTCGCTGGCGGCCGAGATCGGCGAGGAGCTGCGCAGCGGCGCCCACCTGACCTCGCTGCGGCGCACCCGCAGCGGCGGCTTTACCGTCGGGCAGGCCTGGGCGCTGGAGGAATTTCTCGAAAAACTGGCCTCGAACGAAACAAAATAGTCTCGTTTACGTATAAATAAATTAGGTGTCGTCCTCGCGAACCGGCTGCCGTGCATTTCGGGACCGGGGCGCGCCTCGCAGAACGAAACGACAGATTTGTCGCTAACCAACAAAACACACCTTTCGGTTTATGAAATTATCGCAGTACGGTTACGAATTTTCCGCCGACATGCTGGCGAAATATCCGGCCCAGAATCGGGACGAATCGCGCCTGATGGTGGTCGATCGCGCCAAAGGGACCATCGAGCACCGTCTTTTCAAGGAGATCATCGACTATTTCGACGAGAAGGACATGTTCGTATTCAACGATACGAAGGTCTTTCCGGCCCGTCTGTACGGCAACAAGGAGAAGACCGGTGCCGAGATCGAGATCTTCCTGCTGCGCGAGCTCAACCACGAGCTGCGCCTGTGGGACGTGCTGGTCGATCCGGCCCGCAAGATCCGCATCGGCAACAAGCTCTACTTCGGCGACGACGACCTGCTGGTGGCCGAAGTGATCGACAACACCACCTCGCGCGGCCGGACGCTGCGGTTCCTGTTCGACGGTACGCACGAGGAGTTCAAGGAGGCGCTTTTCAAGTTGGGCGAAACGCCCCTGCCCAAATGGGTGCGCGAGAAGGTCGAGCCGGAGGACGAGGAGCGTTACCAGACCATATTCGCCGAGAAGGAGGGTGCGGTAGCCGCCCCGACGGCCGGCATGCACTTCTCCAAACACCTCTTTAAGCGTATGGAGATCAAAGGTATCGACCGCCAGTTCATCACGCTGCACGTGGGCCTGGGCAATTTCCGCACGGTCGATGTCGAGGATCTTTCCAAGCACAAGATGGATTCCGAGCAGTTCTTCGTGGAGGAGGCGACGGCCGAGGCGGTCAATCGCGCCAAGAGCGGGGGACACAAGATCGTCTCGATCGGCACGACCGTCATGCGGACGCTCGAAACGGCCGTTTCGACGGGCGGCATGATCAAGCCGATGGAGGGGTGGACCAACAAGTTCATCTTCTCGCCCTACGAATTTACGGTCGCCGACGCGATGGTCACCAATTTCCAGCTGCCCTATTCGACACAGCTGATGATGGTGGCCGCTTTCGGCGGTTACGACCTGGTCATGAAGGCCTACAAAACCGCGAAAGAGGAGGGCTATCGGTTCGGCACCTACGGCGATGCGATGCTGATTCTTTAGAAAAAAAGCTTATCTTTGCACAAACAGCGACTTAAAACCCACAATCAATGGCATCGAACAGGATTCTATACGTATGTCAGGAGGTAACTCCCTACGTTCCCGAAACGGAATGCGGTCTTTTGTGCCGGAAACTCTCGCAGGCGATGCAGGAGCGGGGCAACGAGATCCGCACGTTCATGCCCCGTTACGGCTGCATCAACGAACGCCGGCACCAGCTCCATGATGT
>CAMWGZ010000036.1 GCA_947173915.1 uncultured Alistipes sp. | reverse complement strand
ATATAATACAATATTAACGAAAGCCGACATATACAATATCAGATACAACACCGCAGCCCACTCGCGGCGCACGCGCACCAGCGCCAGCGGCATGAGCAACGCCGCCGGCACGGCCGCCAGCGGGAAAATTCCCGCCGTAACGCTCGGAACGGCACCCAGCAGCGCGACGGCACCCAGCAGCACCATGACGTAGGTCAGCATGCCGCGCGCCTTGCGGCTCTGCGTGCGAAGCCCCGCCGCACCGGCCGCCACCGCGCAGATCACGGTAAAAAGCGCCACCCCGAGCACGACGGGAACGAGCACCGTCCCCTGCCCGAAGAGCCGGAAGCCGCCCGGTGCCAGAAAGGCATCCAGCAGCTGCCGCAACAGTCCGAAAAACTCCGCGCCCAGCGCCCAGTTCACATAGCAGGCCCCCGCCAGCGGGAAGAGCGCGCCGCACAGCGCGACGAACGTTTCGCGCAGCGTCCGGCGCAGGCAGACCGCCGCCGGGAGCAGCAGCAGCGGCAGCGGCAGGGCCGGCGCATAGAGCAGCGGCAGCAGTCCCAGACAGAACGCCCCCCGGAAAAACGATCCGACGGCATAGCCGTTTCGGAATCCGGCGCAGAAGTGGTGCAGCGAGAGCAGCAACACATAGGAGGCGACGAACTCGGGCAGGTAGTTCGGCCCCGCCAGGATCCCGCACGCCACCACGCCGTAGAGGGGTACGACCAGCGCCGTCGGCACCGGATAGAACCCGTAGCGCACCGACAGCCGCCCGGCGCGGACGGCGGCCGCCAACGCCAGCACTCCCGCCGCGACGGCCGCCCACACGGGAAACCGCCCCTGGAAAGCGAGCAGCAGATCGCCCAGCGGAACATGCCGCACGACCGGCTCCGCCCCGGCTGCCCCGCCCAACGAGACGGCGAGCGGCAGCAGCAGCGAAAAGAGAGCCAGCAAAAACGGCTGGCGAACGATATCGGTTTTCATAGATGCAGGGGAAACGGCGCAAGGGGCCTTTCCAGCACAAAAGTAAGAAAATAAGCGGGCCGAAACACCGATTATTCCTATTTTTGTTCCCGCGGAACTCAAATTCCGCACGCACCCATGCTGGAAAACCGTTATCAGAACCAACTGCCCGAAGCCGGCTGCGACGAGGCGGGGCGCGGCTGTCTGGCCGGCCCGGTATTCGCCGCCGCCGTCATGCTGCCCCCGGACTTCTTCCACCCGCTGCTCAACGACTCGAAGCAGATGACCGCCCGCCGCCGCGACCTGCTGCGCGGCATCATCGAACGCGAGGCGATAGCCTGGGCCGTCGCGGCCGTTCCGCCCGACCGCATCGACCAGATCAACATCCTCAACGCCTCGTTCGAGGCGATGACCCTGGCCGTCGAGCAGCTCGCCCCGCAGCCTGGTTTCCTGGCCATCGACGGCAACCGCTTCCGCTCGCGGCTGACGCTTCCCCACCGCTGCATCGTGGGCGGCGATGCCGCCTTCGCCGACATCGCCGCCGCCTCGGTGCTGGCCAAGACCCACCGCGACGAATACATGCAGCGCCTGGCCGCCGAATACCCCGGCTACGGCTGGGAGCGCAACAAGGGCTACCCCACGCGCGAGCACCGCCTGGCCGTGGGGCGGCTGGGCCCCACGCCCCACCACCGCCTCACGTTCCTGCACGACACGACGCAGCCCGAACTTTTCTAAGCCCCTTCCCGTGTAATTTTTCCCGCCGCAGCACGGACCAATTGGCAGAATTTTCGTATTTTTGTCCATTACAGAAAGACCAAAGCACGCCTCATGGAATTTTTCGAACTCGTCATCGCCCACTACGGCCGGGAGGGGCTGGCCCTGGCCGGGGTCATCCTCTTCATGTTCGGAGTTCAGCTCTACTACTACCTGTTCGCCTACGGGCGCATTCCGCAGTACAAGGACAGCAAGCGCCCCGAAATACGCCCCGCGACTCCGCCCGTGTCGGTCATCGTCCCCCTGTTCGGGGAGAACTACACCTTCATGGAGGAGACCCTGCCGCTGATCGTCGCCCAGGAGTACCCCGACTTCGAGGTGGTCATCGTCTATGTGGGGCGCGACACCGACTTCTACGACGAACTGATCCGCATTCGGCAGTCGTTCCCCCAGATCACGGCGACCAAGATCGAAATGAACCCCCGGTTCCCGATCTCCTCGAAGATGGCGCTCAACATCGGCATCAAGTCGGCCCACTACGAGCACCTGATCTTTACCACGCCCGACACCTACCCCACCTCCGACCGCTGGCTCTCGCTCATGGCCGGAGGCTTCCGCCGGGGCGACATCGTGATCGGCTACTGCGGCCTGGAGCCGGACAGGGGGCTGACCCGCTACCTGATGCGCATGTGCCGCATGACGGACTCGGTCGCCTGGCTGTCGGCGGCCGTCGCCGGCCGTCCCTACCGGGCCATGCGCCAGAACTACGGATTTACCAAGTCGCTCTACTTCGGCGTGAACGGATTCGACCACCTGAACATGAACATCGGCGAAGACGACCTCTTCCTGGCGCGCATCCTGCCGCTGGGTCCGGCCAGCGTCGTGCTCTCGCCCCGCGCCGCCCTGCGCGAGAAGTGCTGGGGCGGCATGAAGTGGTGGACCGGCACCGAACGCTACTTCGGCTCGGCCTTCCCCCTCTACCCCCTCCGCGCGCGGAATGCCGTGCAGTGGGAGATGGGCAGCCGGGTGCTCTTCTTCCTGGCCCTCCTCACGGCCCTCGCGGTCATGCCCTGGGAGTTCAAGGCGGGAGCTGCCCTGCTCGCCCTGGTGCGGCTGGTGGTGGTCCTGATCGAGGTACGCCGCATCGGCCGCCGCATCGGCGAGGAGAAGGTCTGGGGGCGCTACCCGCTCTACGACCTCTGGAGTCCGCTCCATGCCCTCCGCCTGAGCCTGCTGCGCCTCCGCAAAGACGAACGGGTATGGAGATAGACGACTACATCGTAGCCGACGACCGGACCCTGGCCGAGCTGGTGGTGCGGGGCGACGACCGCGCCTTCGAGTTCCTCTTCGACCGCTACAAGGAGGCGATCCTGCGGCTGTTCATCCAGCGCACGGGCAGCGAGCTCGATGCCGACGACCTGCTTCAGGAGACCTTCATCAAGGTCTATATCAACATACACCGCTACGACTCCGCCTACACCTTCGGCCAGTGGATCTACGCGATCGCCCGCAACACCTTCGTCGATTTCCTGCGCAAGCAGCGGTCGGACGACCTCCCGATCGACGAGAAGTTCAAGGCACCCCCTTCGTCGATGCCCACCCCCGAAGAGCGGATCATCAACCAGCAGAAACGGGGACAGATCGAACACTACCTCCACAACATGACCCCGCGCTACCGGCAGCTGATCGTGCTCCGCTTCTTCGACGAATACTCCTACGAGGAGATCGCCGCCAAGCTCGCCCTGCCGCTCGGCACGGTCAAGACCCAGATCCACCGCGCCCGCGAGCAGATGTGCCGCATGATCACGGAGAGCGAAAAACAGTAACCCCCAAACCCTCTTTTCCCGATGATTGAACCGATCGACAAATACTTCCCCGAACTGACCCCGCAGCAGCGCCAACGCTTCGAGGCGCTCCGCGACCTCTACGCCGAGTGGAACGCCAAGATCAACGTCATCTCCCGCAAGGATTTCGACCAGCTCTACGTCCGCCACGTGCTCCATTCGCTCGCCATCGCCAAGGTGTGCCCCTTCGCCCCGGGTGCCCGGGTGCTCGACGTGGGGTGCGGCGGCGGCTTCCCGTCGGTTCCGCTGGCGATCCTCTTCCCCGAGGCCCGCTTCACGGCCGTCGATTCGATCCGCAAGAAGATCACGGTGGTCGAAGGGGTCGCCCGCGCACTGGAGCTCGAAAACCTCACACCCCGCTGCGCCCGGGCCGAGACGCTCGCGGAGCGGTACGACTACGTGGTCTCGCGCGCCGTCACGGAGATGCCCGCCTTCGTCGGCTGGATCTGGGACAAGATCGAGCGGGGCAAGCAGGGTGCGCTGCCCAACGGCATCCTCTACCTCAAGGGGGGCGACCTGACCGAAGAGCTGGCCCGCACCCGCATGAAATGGCAGCGCTTCGCCATCTCCGAGTTTTTCGACGAGGAGTTCTTCGACACCAAGCAGGTGGTCTATACCGCCCGATAGGGCCGCAGCCCCTCCCGCAAACGGAGCACCGGGCGGTCCTCCCCGCCACCGCCTCTCCGTCCGATTCGGAGCGCAGCACCGCCCCGGAAGCATCTGCGGCACTCTTTTTGCAGATTGTTTTTCCGAGTGTTTTTTCATCAACAGTTTTTGATCGTGGGAAATCCGGCCGACCTTCGCAGGCGGCCGGATTTTTTGTCTCCGGCGCGGCGCACCTCCGCCCGCGCCGAAGCAAGGAAAAAGGGCGATTCAGAGTCCTGGATGCGATTTTTTCGGAAAAAATTCCTATTTTGCAATAATTTTGCAAACCGGCCGTTGCTTAATACGTAACCTACCGCAACAACGAAAAACAGATACCTGAAAATGAGTGAAGTCATCAACATCAAGGAACTCAACGAACGGATCGAACGCGAGAGCGTCTTCGTCGATACGCTGCGCAGCGAAATGGGCAAGGTCATCGTCGGCCAGAGCCACCTGATCGACAGCCTGCTGATCGGCCTGCTCTCCAACGGACACATCCTGCTCGAAGGCGTTCCCGGACTGGCCAAGACGCTGGCCATCACAACGCTGGCCAAAGCCGTCGATGCCGATTTCTCGCGCATCCAGTTCACGCCCGACCTGCTGCCCGCCGACCTGCTCGGCACGCTCATCTACTCGCAGCGCAACGAGGAGTTCACGGTCAAGAAGGGTCCCGTGTTCGCCAACTTCGTGCTGGCCGACGAGATCAACCGTTCGCCGGCCAAGGTGCAGTCGGCCCTGCTGGAGGCGATGCAGGAACGGCAGGTAACCATCGGTGACGAGACCTACCCGCTGCCCGAGCCGTTCCTGGTGCTGGCCACGCAAAACCCCCTGGAGCAGGAGGGCACCTACCCGCTGCCCGAAGCGCAGGTCGATCGCTTCATGCTGAAGGTGCGCATCTCCTACCCCCAGAAACAGGAGGAGCGCGACATCATGCGCATGAACCTCGCGGGAGGAGGGCTTCCCCGCATCGACAAGGTAACCTCGCCCGAAGAGATCCTCCGCGCCCGCCGGGTCGTGGAGGAGGTCTATATGGACGAGAAGATCGAGAAGTACATCATCGACATCATCTTCGCCACGCGCGAGCCGGCCGAGTACGGTCTCGAACGGCTCCAGCCCCTGATCGCCTACGGCGGCTCGCCGCGCGCCTCGATCTCGCTGGCCAGGGCCGCACGCGCCTACGCCTTCATCCGCCGCCGGGGCTACGTGATCCCCGAGGACGTGCGGGCCGTCTGCCACGACGTGCTGCGCCACCGCATCGGCCTGACCTACGAAGCCGAGGCCGAGAATATCTCTACGGAAGAGATCGTTACCGACATTCTGAACAACGTAATCGTACCCTAAAGGCCCATGCTGGAGAGCGAGAACGATATTCTGAAGCGGGTCCGCAAGATCGAGATCAAGACCCGGGGACTCTCCGACGAGATCTTCGCCGGAAAATACCATGCGGCCTTCCGGGGGCGGGGCATGTCGTTTTCCGAGGTGCGCGAATACCGTCCGGGCGACGACGTGCGCGACATAGACTGGAACGTGACCGCCCGGTCGCGGGCACCCCACGTCAAGGTCTATGAGGAGGAGCGCGAGCTGACGATGATGCTCCTGGTCGATGTCAGCGGGTCGCGGCTGTTCGGCAGCGGCGAGCGGCTGAAGAAGAACATACAGACCGAGATCGCCGCCGTGCTGGCCTTCTCGGCGGCCCAGAACAACGACAAGGTGGGCTGCATCCTCTTCTCCGACCGCATCGAGAAGTTCATCCCCCCGAAAAAGGGGCGGAGCCACATTCTGGCGATCATCCGCGAGCTGATCGGCTTCCGTCCCGTCTCGCCGCGCACCTCGCTGAGCGAGGCGCTGCGCTTCCTCACGAACGTCTCGAAGAAGCGCTGCACCGCCTTCCTCGTCTCCGACTTCCTCTCGCCCGACAGCGAACGCACGGAACTCGAACACGCCCTGAAGATCGCCCGGGGCAAGCACGACCTGGTCGGCATCCGGGTGGTCGATCCCCGCGAACGGGAGCTGCCCGACGCGGGCATCCTCTCCCTGGAGGATGCCGAGACGGGCCGCCAGGTATGGCTCGACACCTCATCGGCCCGCGTGCGGGAGCACTACGCCCGCCGCTGGGAGGAGCGCGACGCACGGATCGCCTCCCTGCTCAAGCACAACCGCATCGACACGGCCGAAGTCTCGACCGACGGGGATTACGTCACGGAACTCATCAAACTCTTCAGACAACGATGAAAAAGGTCTCCGCAGCGCTCGCCGCGCTGCTGCTCGCCGGCGGCACCGCCGCCCACTGCGCCGAACCGCCGCAACTCACGGCCCGCCTCGAACCCGACAGCATCGCCATCGGCGACCGCTTCGACCTGCTGCTGGAGGTGGATCAGGACGTGATGCAGGCGGTCGAATTCCCGAGCTTCACGCCTCCGGCCGAAAGCGGACTCGAAATCGTCGCCGTCCACCCCGCCGACACGCTCGCCCGCGACGGCCGCCGCATGACCCTTCGCAAACGCTACACGATGGCCGCCTTCGAGGAGGGCGAACTCCATCTGGGCCGGGCCGAAGCGCTCTACCTGGACAAGAACGTCATCGACACCCTCCGCTCGGCCGAGCCGCTGCGGCTGACCGTCGGGACCTTCGCCATCGACTCCACCTCCCGCACGATCTACGACATCAAGCCCCAGCGCACGCTCTCCTTCCGCTTCGGCGAGATCGGCGGCTACCTCGTATGGGGCCTGCTCGCACTGGCGGCGCTTGTCGGGGCGGTGCTGGTTGCGGCCCGCCTGCTCGCACGCCGGGGCGGTGTCGCGCAGCTCTTCCGCCCCGCCCCGTCGGTTCCGCCCCATGTCGAGGCGATCCGTGCGCTCGAAGCGCTCCACCACCGCAAGCTCTGGCAGAGCGGCCAGCACAAGGCCTACTACTCGGGGATTTCGGACATCCTGCGCACCTACCTGGCCGCCCGCTACGGCTTCGGCGCGATGGAGATGACCTCCGACGAAATCATCGCCGCAACCGGCCGCCTCGATCTGCCGCTCAAGAGCAGGTCCGACCTCACGGCGGTGCTGCGCCAGGCCGATCTCGTGAAATTCGCCAAGGCCGCGCCCGACGGCGCGGAGAACGAGGAGAACTACCTCCGGGCCTTCTATTTCGTCGAGGCGACCAAGCCCGCCGATCCCGAGGCCGAACCCTCCGAAGAGAAGCAATAGCACCATGAAGAAGACGATCATACTCTGTGCGCTCGCCCTGCTCTGCACCGCAGCCGCCTCGGCCCAGAAATACCCCGAACGCGGCCTCGTGCGCCGGGGCAACCGCGCTTTCGACCGGGAGCGCTACGACCGCAGCATCGAGCACTATACCCGGGCGACGGCCGCCGCACCCGACAGCTTCGAGGCCGCCTACGACCTGAGCAGCGCCCTCTACCGCACCGAGCGGTTCGAGGAGGCGGCCGCCGCGCTCGAACCTCTGGCCGCCGACACCGCCCGCACCGCCGGCGAGCGCGCCGCGGCCTACTACAACCTGGGCAACGCGCAGTTCCGGCAGGAGAAATATGCCGAAGCGCTCGAAAGCTACAAGAACTCGCTCCGCATCGACCCTTCGGACCAAGAGGCCAAGTACAACTACGCCTACACCAAGCGGCTGCTCGAACAGCAGCAGCAAGAGCAGGAGCAGAACCGAAACGACGACCAGGAACAGAATCAGAATCAGGAGCGCGACAAGGAGGAGTCCGCCACCGATCCGCAGCAGCCCGACGACGGGCAGCAGGAGAACGACCCGGACGACGGGTCCGGCAGCGACGATCCCTCCGATCCCCGCGACGACGGCAGCAGCGCCCCGCCCCGCGAGGGCGGCATCTCGCCCGAGGAGCAGGAGCGCATGCTCGACGCGATCCAGGCTCAGGAGGACCGCACGCAGGAGAAACTCAAGGAGCGCGCCGGCACGATCGTCCGCGGCAACAAAAACTGGTAACCGTTCAATCCATCCGAAATCATGCACTTCGCCTCTCCCCATCTGTTGTGGCTCCTCGGCATCGCCCCGCTGGCGGTGCTCTATGCCCTCTGGCGTGCGCGCCAGGGACGCGCGTCGATCCGTATCTCGACCGTCGATGGTGCCCTCGGCACCCCCCGCACCTGGCGCTACTGGCTCCGGCCGCTTCCCGTCGCCCTGCGCACGGCGGCCGTCGCCCTGCTCGTCGTGGCGCTCGCCCGGCCGCAGTCGGTCGAGCAGGGAGCCACGCGCACGAGCGAGGGCATCGACATCGTGCTGGCGCTCGACATCTCGACCTCGATGCTGGCCCGCGACCTGGAGCCGGACCGCCTCCGCGCCGCCAAACAAGTGGCCGGAACGTTCGTCGCCGACCGTCCGGGCGACCGCATCGGACTGGTGGCCTTCGCCGGCGAGGCCTTCACGCAGAGTCCGCTGACCACCGACCAGGGGACGCTCCAGACGCTGCTGGGCCGCCTGCGCAGCGGCGTGGTCGAGGACGGCACGGCCATCGGCAACGGCCTGGCGACGGCCCTCAACCGCCTGCGCGAGAGCCAGGCCAAAAGCAAGGTGGTCATCCTGCTGACCGACGGCGAGAACAACCGGGGCGAGATCGCTCCGCTGACGGCCGCCGAGATCGCCCGCGACCAGGGGGTCCGGGTCTATACGATCGGCGTGGGCACCCACGGCACGGCACCCTACCCGACGGTCGATTACTTCGGCAACCCCACCGTCGTCCAGGCCCAGGTCCGCATCGACGAGCAGACGCTCTCCCGCATCGCCGAGCTGACGGGCGGCCGCTACTTCCGCGCCACCGACAACGAAAAGCTCCGCGCCATCTACGACGAGATCAACCGACTGGAGAAGAGCCGGGTGGAGATTTCCGAATACACGATCTACTCCGAAGAGTATCTGTCGTGGGCCATAGCGGCCCTGTTGCTGCTGCTGCTCGAAATCCTGCTCCGCACCTTCGTACTTAAAACGCTACCGTAATGTTCCGCTTCGCCAATCCCGAATACCTCTGGCTGCTCTGGCTGCTGCCCCTGCTGCTGCTCGCGGGAGTCCTCTCGCTGCATCTGGCCCGCCGGCGGCTGGCCCGCTTCGGCCGCCCCGAGATCCTGCGCCTGCTCGCCCCCGCCGTCTCGCCCGCGCGGCGGCGGCTGAAGTACGCGCTCTTCTGCACGGCCCTCGGGCTGCTGATCCTGGCGCTTGCCCGGCCGCAGTTCGGCTCGAAGCTCCGCGAGGTGCGGAGCCAGGGCATCGAAATGATGATCGCGGTCGATGTCTCCAACTCGATGCTGGCGGAGGATTTCCAGCCCAACCGCCTCGAACGAACCAAATACGCCCTCGACAGACTCTTCGACGGATTGCAGCAGGACCGCGTGGGACTCGTTCTCTTCGCGGGCGATGCCGTCGTGCAGCTGCCCATCACCTCCGATTACCGCATGGCCCGGGCTTTCGCCCGCAAGATCGCACCCGATGCGGTTGCGGCGCAGGGCACCGACCTGGGGCAGGCCATCTCGCTGGCGGCCATCTCCTTCTCGGAGCGGGCGGAGCCCGACACGCGGGGCCGGGTCCTCGTGCTGATTACCGACGGCG
>CAMWGZ010000035.1 GCA_947173915.1 uncultured Alistipes sp. | reverse complement strand
GGTGGGGGGGGCGGTGCGTCGGAGAGGGTGTGCACGGCATGTCGTGCGGTGTGTCGGCGGTTTCGGCCGGTGCCGGACAGCTGTCATCGGGTGCCGGGCTGCCGGAATAACGAACCGCCCGGAATCCGAGAAGGATTCCGGGCGGTTTCGGTTTTGTTCCGCTCGATTATTTGCGCGGTTTGATGTCCAGCTTGACGGGACGGATCATGTTCTCGGGCTTGAGGATCGTGTCGAGCTCCTCTTTGGTCAGCACGCCGTGCTCGAGCACCAGCTCATAGACACCGCGGCCGGTCTCGAGGGCCTCCTTGGCGATCTTGGTCGAGTTCTTGTAACCGATGATCGGGTTGAGGGCCGTTACCACGCCGATGCTGTTCTTCACGTAGTCGGCGCAGCGCTCGCGGTTGGCCGTGATGCCCTCGATGCAGAGGGTGCGGAGCGTGTCGAAGCCGTTCATCAGCAGCTCGGCCGACTCGAAGTCGCACTGGGCCATAACCGGCTCCATCGCGTTCAGCTCCATCTGGGCGGCCTCGCCGCTCATCGTGACGCAGAGTTCGTTGCCGATTACCTTGTATGCGATCTGGTTCATGACCTCCGGAAGGACGGGATTGACCTTGCCCGGCATGATCGACGAACCCGGCTGGCGGGCGGGCAGGTTGAACTCGCCCAGACCGCAGCGGGGACCCGATGCGAGCAGACGCAGGTCGTTGCAGATCTTGTTCATCTTGACTGCGACGCGCTTCATGGCGGCGGCATAGCCCACCAGGCACGAGGTGTCGGAGGTGGCGCCCACCAGGTCGTCGGTCAGGCGGATGTTCCAGCCCGTGATCTCGGCGATCGCCTTGGTGCACTTCTCGGCGTAGCCCGGCTCGGCGCAGATGCCCGTGCCGATGGCCGTGGCACCCATGTTGATGGTCAGGAAGTCCTCGGCGGCATGGTCGAGGTGTGCGATCTCGTCGCGCAGGATGCTGGCGAAGCCGTGGAAGGTCTGTCCGAGGGTCATCGGCACGGCATCCTCCAGCTGGGTGCGGCCCATCTTGAGCACGTCGGCGAATTCGGCGGCCTTCTTCTCGAACGACTCGATCAGCTGCTTGAAGTGCTCGACCAGCTTGAGGTGCGTGGCGTACATGCCCAGGTGGATGGCCGTGGGGTAGGCATCGTTGGTCGATTGCGCGCAGTTCACGTGGTCGTTGGGCGAGCAGAACTGGTATTCGCCGTGCTCGTGGCCCATGATCTCCAGCGCACGGTTGGCGATGACCTCGTTGGCGTTCATGTTGGTCGTGGTGCCGGCACCGCCCTGGATCATATCGACGGGGAACGCATCGTGGTGCTTGCCGTCCATGATCTCGCGGCAGGCCTGCGCGATCGCGTTGTACTGCTCGTCGGTCAGCAGACCCAGCTGGTGGTTGGCTTCGGCCGCACCCAGCTTGGTCATGGCCAGACCCGTGATGAAGAGGGGATATTCGTTCAGGTGGAACTTGCTGATTTCGAAGTTCTGAATACCCCGCAGGGTCTGAACGCCATAGAGTACGTCGGCCGGCATCTCGACGCTGCCCAGCAGATCGCTTTCGGTACGCATTTTCTGATTGCTCATGATAGTAATAATTTTATGATCGTTTTTGACGTTTGTATTTCCGGAGTAGCCGTGTTTTAATTCAGCAAAGTTAATGTTTTATTTCCGAAAACGGAACGGAACGCGCATAAACTTGAAACTATTTTTTATTTCGGACGCGAATGCGTATCTTTGTCCGATTATCGTATCATATTTTGTAAAAGCATGAATGCAGCCATTATCGGATACGGCAAGATGGGCCGTGAAATCGAAAGGATATTGCTCGAAAGAGGACACCGGATCGGTGCGGTCGTCGATGCGGACGATGCCTCCGCCCTCGACCCCGAGCGCCTGCGGGGGATCGACGTGGCCCTCGAATTTACTGCGCCCGAGGCGGCGTACGACAACCTGCGCCGCTGCATCGACGCGGGGGTGGCGGTCGTGAGCGGCACCACCGGCTGGACGGACCGCCTCGGGGAGCTGCGCCGCCGCTGCGAGGAGCGGGGCGGGGCGATGTTCTACGCCTCGAACTACTGCCTGGGCATGAACCTCATGTTTCGTCTGAACCGCCGGCTGGCCGAGATGATCGACCCGCTCGGAGCCTACGACGTGCGGATCGAGGAGGTGCACCACACCCAGAAGAAAGATGCCCCGAGCGGTACGGCGATCACGCTGGCCGAGGGGATCATCGCCGGACTCGGCCGCAAGAGCGGCTGGGTGAACGAGCCTTCCGACGACCCCACGCAGGTGGTCATCGACTCCGTCCGCGAGGGGGCGGTGCCGGGCATCCACACCGTCTCCTACGAGTCGGAGGACGACCTGCTGCAGATCCGCCACACGATCAAGAACCGCCGCACGCTGGCGCTCGGAGCGGTCGTGGCCGCAGAGTTTCTCTGCGGCAAACGGGGCTTCTACACGATGGACGACCTGCTCAAATAACCGATGCGAACCATGGAAAAGATCAAGGCATTCTTCCACAACAGATGGGTGGGCTTCGCCGCCGCGAGCATCGTCTATGTGCTGTGGTTCGTCCTTTGGACGGGCAACTGGTGGCTCCTGCTGGGCGAGCTGGTCATCTTCGACCTGTATGTCTCGCGCCTCTTTTACCGCTACGTGTGGAGCCGCAACGCCGAGCTGTGCCGCCGCAGCCGGAGCTACAAGGCGGTGTACGAGTGGGTAAACGCCATCCTCTTCGCGACGGTGGTGGCTTCGCTCGTCCACATTTTCTTCTTCCAGATGTACGTCATCCCCTCCTCGTCGATGGAGCGCACGCTGCTGGTGGGCGACTACCTCTACGTGAGCAAGGTGGCCTACGGACCGCAGATGCCCAACACGCCGGTGGCCTTCCCCTTCGTGCACCACACGATGCCCTTTTCGAAGACCAAACCCTCCTTCTCCGAGTGCGTCCGCTGGCCCTACCGGCGGCTGAAGGGATTGGGCGGGGTCGAACGCAACGACGTGGTGGTCTTCAACTTCCCCGCCGGCGACACGGTGCTGCTGGAGCGTCAGGACGCGTCGTACTACGACGTGCTGCGGCAGTACGAGCAGGCTTTCGGCCGCACGGCGGGCCGCGAACGGCTGCTGCGCGACTTTACGGTCGTGACCCGTCCGGTCGATAAGCGCGAGAACTACATCAAGCGCTGCGTCGGTCTGCCGGGCGATACGATCCGGATCGTCGATGCGGAGGTGCTGGTCGATGGCCGGCCGCAGCAGCCCGTGCCGCAGCGGCAGTTCCTCTATGTGGCGGAGACCGATTCGCCCATTTCGCGCTATGCGCTCGAAAACCTCGGCATTACCGAATGCTCGCGCGAGGGCGGGCGCTACCACCTGATGCTGACCGAGGAGACGGCCGCCGAGCTGGAGCGGCTCGACAACGTGCTCTCCGTGCGGAAGTACATCGCCCGCATCCCGGGCGACGAGGTCTTCCCGCACGACGGGCGCTATGCCTGGACCCCCGACAACTACGGGCCGGTATGGATTCCGCGCAAGGGGGCGACCGTCGCGCTGAACGTCGGAAACCTGCCGCTCTACCGGCGGATCATCGAGACCTACGAGGGACACGAGCTGCTCGTGACCGACGAGGGCCGCATCCTGATCGACGGCGCGGAGGCCGACTCCTACACCTTCGGCATGGACTACTACTGGATGATGGGCGATAACCGCCATAACTCGGCCGACTCACGCTTCTGGGGCTTCGTGCCCGAGGACCACATCGTCGGCAAGGCATCGTTCGTCTGGCTCTCGCTCGATCCGGCGAAGAGCTTCCCTGCCAACATCCGCTGGCGCAGAATGTTTACCAAGGTAAAATAGGGGAGTGCATCGGCGTGATTCCGGACAGTTACCATACGCTCGAAGCACCCGCCGAGGCGGTCTTCAAGGAGAAGAGCAGCAAGTTCCTGGCCTATGCCTACCCGGTCGGCGGCGAGGAGGAGATCCGCGAGCGGATCGAAGCGCTGCGCAAGCGGTATTACGATGCCACGCACCACTGCTACGCCTGGCGGCTCGGGCCGCAGGGCGAGGCCTTCCGCGCCAACGACGACGGCGAACCCTCCGGTACGGCCGGCAAGCCGATCCTCGGGCAGCTGCTGTCGCACGAGCTGACCGACTGCCTGATTGTCGTGGTCCGCTACTTCGGCGGGACGAAACTCGGCGTGTCGGGACTGATCGCGGCCTATCGCGAGGCGGCTGCCGGGGCGATCGCCTCGGCGCAGATCGTGGAGCGCACGGTCGATACGCTCGTCGAGGTGGAGTTCTCCTATCTGGCGATGAACGACGTGATGCGGGTGGTCAAGGAGGAGCAGCCCCGTGTGCGGGAGCAGCATTTCGACAACCTCTGCCGGATGCTTCTCTCGATCCGGCGCAGCGCGGCCGACCAATTGGTCGGCAGGCTCCGGAAGGTCGCGGGTGCGACCGTTGAAATCAGATGACAATGGCAGAAGAACGAAAATCCATATACATCAAGGGTGCGCGGGTCCATAACCTGCGCAATGTCGAGGTCGAGATTCCGCACGACCGGCTGGTCGTGGTAACGGGGCTTTCGGGTTCGGGAAAATCGACGCTCGCTTTCGATACGATTTTCGCCGAAGGGCAGCGCCGCTACGTGGAGAGCCTGTCGGCCTATGCCCGGCAGTTCCTGGGCAAGATCAACAAGCCCGATGTCGATATCATCACGGGCATCGCCCCGGCGATCGCCATCGAACAGAAGGTCAATACGCGCAACCCCCGCTCGACGGTCGGTACCTCGACCGAGCTGTACGACTACCTCAAGCTGCTCTTCGCCCGCATCGGCCGCACGTTTTCTCCCGTTTCGGGGTGCGAGGTGCGCTGCTATTCGGTCGATGAGGTGGCGCAGCGGACGCTCGAACTTCCCGAGGGTACCCGCGTCGCGGTCGCCGCGCCGCTGCGGCTCGCTCCGGGCCAGGGGATCATCGAACGGCTGACGCTGCTGCTGGGCGAGGGCATCCTGCGGGTCCATGCGGCGGGGGAGACGCTTCCGATCGAGGATTTTCTGCCGCGTGTCGATGGGGCGGTGCGGGCCGAGGATATTTCGGTCGTGGTCGATCGGGTGCGCATCTCGCAGGACCCCGACCTGCCGACCCGCCTGAGGGATTCAGTGTCGCGCGCCTTCTCCTACGGCGAGGGGGTGTGCCGCATCGTCGCGGGGGAGGAGGTGCGGGAGTATTCCTCCCGCTTCGAGGCCGACGGCATCGAGTTCGAACCGCCCACCGAACATCTGTTCGCTTTCAATAATCCGTTGGGTGCCTGCCCTGTGTGCGAGGGTTACGGCAAGGTCATCGGCATCGACGAGGATCTGGTGATCCCCGACAAGCGCAAGACCATCTACGAAGATGCCGTCGCCTGCTGGCGCGGGGAGACCATGCGGGCCTGGAAAGAGCGCCTGGTGGCCAACGCCGCGAAGTTCGATTTCCCGATCCATACCCCTTTCTACCAGCTTACTCCCGAACAGAAACTGCTCCTTTGGCGGGGCAACGAATATTTCGGCGGCCTGAACGCCTTCTTCGACTACATCGACGGCGAGCGCCGCAAGATCCAGTTCCGGGTCATGAAGGCCCGCTACACGGGCAAGACCGTCTGTCCCGAGTGCGGCGGTTCGCGTCTGCGGCGCGAGGCGCTCTACGTCCGGGTGGGGGGGCGCACCATCGCCGATCTGGTCCGGATGCCGGTCGATGAGCTGATCGGCTTCTTCTCCGCGCTGGAGCTGGACGAGCGCGACGGCCGGACGGCCGGGCGCATCCTGACCGAGATCCGCAGCCGGCTGCAATACCTTTCGGACGTGGGGCTGGGCTACCTGACGCTCGACCGCCTGAGCGCAACGCTCTCGGGCGGCGAGAGCCAGCGGATCAACCTGGCCACCTCGCTGGGCAGCAGCCTGGTCGGCTCGCTCTACATCCTCGACGAACCTTCGATCGGACTCCATCCGCGCGATACGCGCCGGCTGATCCGGGTGCTCGAACAGCTGCGCGACCTGGGCAACACGGTCATCGTGGTCGAGCACGAAGAGGAGGTCATGCGGGCGGCCGACTGGATCGTCGATATAGGTCCCGAGGCGGGCTACAACGGCGGCCGCGTGGTCTTCAGCGGTCCCCTTTCCGGATTGCTGGACTGTCCGGAAAGCCTGACGGCCGACTACCTGACGGGCCGCCGCGAGATCGCCGTTCCCGCCTCGCGCCGCAGCCCCTCGGGGTGGATCGCCATCCGGGGTGCGCGGCAGAACAACCTGAAGAACATCGACGTGCGGATCCCGCTCGGCGTGATGACCTGCGTCACGGGCGTGAGCGGCAGCGGCAAGTCGTCGCTGGCGCGCGACATACTCTATCCGGCGCTGCGCCGCCACCTCTTCGATACGGGACTCAAGCCGGGCGAGTTCGATGCGCTGGAGGGCGACCTGGCGCAGCTCAAGTCGGTCGAGATGGTCGATCAGAACCCCATCGGCAAGTCGTCGCGCTCGAACCCCGTGACCTACATCAAGGCCTACGACGAGATACGCAAGCTCTACGCTGATCAGCCCTACGCCCGCAATTCGGGCCTCCAGCCGTCGCATTTCTCCTTCAACATCGCCGGCGGGCGCTGCGAGGAGTGCCAGGGCGAGGGGGTTATCCGGGTCGGGATGCAGTTCATGGCCGACGTGGAGCTGACGTGCGAGGCGTGCGGCGGCAGGCGCTTCAAGGACGAGGTGCTGGAGGTCAGATACCGAGACCGCTCGATCAGCGACATACTCGACATGACGGTCGATGACGCGATCGGCTTCTTCGGCGAGGATGCGGCGAATGCCGTCTGCCGGCGAATCGTCGATCGGCTGCGCCCGCTGCAGGAGGTCGGCCTGGGCTATGTGAAGCTGGGGCAGTCCTCCTCGACCCTCTCGGGTGGCGAGAGCCAGCGGGTAAAGCTCGCTTCGTTCCTCACGCGTGAAAATTCGGAGGGGCGCGTCATGTTCGTCTTCGACGAGCCGACGACGGGACTCCATTTCCACGACATAGCCAAGCTGCTGCGCTCGTTCGATGCCCTGATCGAGCGGGGACACACGGTGGTCATCGTCGAACACAACGCCGACGTGATCAAGTGTGCCGACTGGGTGATCGACCTGGGTCCCGAAGCGGGCGATGCCGGCGGGCGGATCGTTTTCGAGGGTACGCCGGACAAACTTGCCGCCTGCCCCGAGAGCCACACGGGCCGCTACCTGAAGTTGCACGGAGAAAACCGATAGACGCACGACAAGAACCCGGAGATTCCGGGAGAATCCGACCGATGATACGATGAACGAATTTACCACCTATACCCTGCCCAACGGCATCCGGGGCATCCACCGCCAGGTCCGGGGCAACGTCGCCCATTGCGCATTGATGGTCAATGCGGGTAGTCGCGACGAGCTGAAGGGCGAATTCGGGCTGGCCCACTTTACCGAGCACGCCTTCTTCAAGGGGACGGCGCGCCGCCGGGCCTGGCAGGTAAACTGCCGGCTGGAGAATCTGGGCGGCGAGCTGAATGCCTTTACCACCAAGGAGGATACGACGATCCACGCCACCGTCCTGCGGGGCGACTTCGCGCGGGCTGTCGAACTGATTGCCGATGTGGCCTTCCATTCGACCTTCCCCGAGCGGGAGCTGGCACGCGAACGCGAGGTCATCGCCGACGAGATCAACACCTACAAGGACTCGCCGGCCGACCGGATCTACGACACCTTCGAGGATCTGCTCTTCGCCGGTTCGGAGCTGGGTCACAACATCCTGGGGCGCAAATCCTCGCTCGCCCGATTCGACGGAGAGGCGATCCGACGCTTCATCGGCCGCACCCACACCACCGACCGGATGGTCTTCTCGTCGATCGGTAACTTCTCGGCCCGGAGCGTCGAAGCGACCGTTGCCCGCTACATGGCCGACGTGCCGGCCTCCGTGTGCGGATTCTCGCGCCGTCGGCCCGAGGCGGTCGCCCCTTTCGTGCAGTCGCTCTCCAGACACACCCATCAGACCCACTGCCTGATCGGGGCGCAGGCTCCGGGGTTCGACGACCGCTATCGGCTGCCCCTGGCCCTGCTGGTCAATGTATTGGGAGGCCCTTCGGCCAATTCGCTGCTCAATGTGCTGCTGCGCGAGAAGAACGGACTGTCGTACAACATCGAGGCCTCCTATACCCCTTACAGCGACTGCGGCATCGCCGCGATCTATTTCAGCAGCGACCACGACAATGCCGACCGCTGCGTCGAGCTGATCGAGGGCGAGCTGTCGCGCTTGCGCCGCGAGCCGCTTTCGGCCCGGCGGTTCTCGATGGCCCGGAAGCAGTTCATCGCCCAGCTGGCGATTTCGATGGAGAGCAACGAGGGCTACATGCTCGGCACGGGCAAGAGTTTTCTGGTGCGTCGCGGGATCGACACGATGGAGGAGGTCTGCCGCAAGATCGAGGCGCTGCGGGCCGAGGATCTGACGGAGGCGGCCGAAGCGGTCTTCGCCCGGCCCTCGCGGCTGATCTACAAATGAGCCGCCGCCTGCGGAGGGCGGCGCGCGGAATGAAACGAAACGGAATATACTGATTGAAAGAGACGATGGAAGCACTCGAACGATACATTCACGACCACACCTCCCCGGAGGCGGAGCTGCTGCGGGAGCTGGATCGCCAGACCCACCTGCGGATGGTGCAGCCCCGCATGATCTCGGGACATATTCAGGGCAAGCTGCTCGAACTGCTGGTAAGGATGATGCGGCCGCGCCGCATCCTGGAGATCGGCACCTTTACCGGCTATTCGGCCCTCTGCATGGCCGCCGGGCTGGAGGAGGGCGGGACCCTCGATACGATCGAGGTCGATGACGAGCTGGAGGAGCTGGCCTGCTCGTTCTTCCGGCGCAGCGAGCACGGCGGCAAGATCCGCCACCACGTCGGCTCGGCCCTCGATGTCGCCCCGCGGCTCGGCGGGAGCTTCGACCTGGTCTTCATCGACGGCGACAAGCGCGAATATCCGGACTACTACCGCATGCTCATGGGCGACGGCGGGGGCCGCCCGCTCGTGCACGGCGGATCGGTGCTGATCGCCGACAACATTCTCTGGTACGGCAAGGTGGTCGCTCCGGTGGCGCACGGCGACAAGCATACGCAGCGGATCCTGGAGTTCAACCGCATGGTCCGCGAGGACGACCGCGTGGAGAGCGTGATCGTCCCGATCCGCGACGGGCTGAACTTGATTCGGGTAAAGTAGGGCGGTGCGTCCGGCTCGGGGCTTTTGCCGGCCGGGGCCGTTTGTCCGGGAGGCTGCGGGGCCGGAAGAGGCGCTGCGCAGCCCTTCGAAAAGGCATACTGATGCAGAAAGCAGATTATTATGGAGATCGAGACATTGCAGCGGCGGGTCGATGAGTGGATCCGCGAATACGGAGTCCGCTATTTCAGCGAACTGACCAACATGGCCGTGCTGACCGAGGAGGTAGGCGAGCTGGCCCGCGTCATGGCCCGCACCTACGGCGACCAGTCCTTCAAGGAGGGCGAGAAGCACAATCTGGCCGACGAGATGGCCGACGTGTTGTGGGTGCTGGTCTGCCTGGCCAACCAAACGGGGGTCGATCTTACCGCCGCCATCGAGGCCAATTTCGCGAAAAAGACCGCCCGCGACAAGGAGCGCCACAGGAACAATCCGAAATTATAGCGTGCCGTAGCCCCTGCCGAGGGGATGCGGTTTTTGTCTTATGTACC
>CAMWGZ010000034.1 GCA_947173915.1 uncultured Alistipes sp. | reverse complement strand
ACTCCTCCAGCTACCCCTTCCCTACTCCCCTCTTCTCTCTTGGCTCTGCCCTCTGCCCTCTGCCCTCTGCCCTCTGCCCTCTGCCCTTCTCCCGCTTCTCCGACTCCCTTCCCCCGATTCTCCGGCATTCCGATTCTCCGGTTTTTCAAACTCTCCGGATTCTCATCGCCATTCAAGGAGCCGACACCCCGGCTTTCCCGCAACCGAGCCGGCATGATTCAAACGCATTCCGACCTGCGCCGCAGCGGACAACCTGCAGCCACTCCGACCGACCCCATGCGACACCCGATATCCGACATGCCACACCCAACCACAACACCGCCCGCAGCCGCCCGGCCCTCTCCTCCGCCACCCTCCGCAGTCCTCCGTCGCAACCGTCGCCCCACCCTTTTCGCCGCTCCCGAAGCGGTGGCAGCAAAGCATCGAACGGCTCCCGTCCCTAACAAGCCCCCGCCGAAAAAGCATCCGCAACCGAACACAAAAAAAGAAGTCGCCCGACAAAAGGCGACTTCTTTTTCGAAAGGTTATCTTCTATTAATAACCGGGGTTCTGCTCCATCTTCGGGTTCTGAGCCATCTCCGACAGCGGAATCGGCCATACGAACTGAAGAACACCGGGCTCAACCTTGAAGGTCTGACGGTAAGAATTGACATCGACCAGCAGCATACCATTTTCGACACCCTCGCCGACGATATTCTGGTAGCTGCGGGTAAAGCCCTGGTTCCAGCGCTTAAGCTCGAACAGACGCGTACCCTCGCCGATGAACTCGCGAGCGCGCTCGTTGCGAATCTCCGTCCACAGCGCCTCACCCGTCACATCGCTGCCGAGTGCAGCCAGACCGCGCGACTGACGCAGCGTGTTCAGCGGCTCCAGACCGCCACCGTTCAGCTGATACTGAGCCTCGGCATCGATCAGGTACATGTCGGCGATACGGAAGATCTTCGGGCTAGTGCGATAAGAGAAAGTAAACTGCGTAGACTGGAAGTTCTTGTTGCCACGGAACTTATTGATCAGCCAGCCGGTAGTACCGGGAGCGGTCGGAGTTACCAGGTTCGTCTGGTAATCGTTGACCGACAACACATAAGGAATGCCGTTATGCTCCTTACCGATATAAACACCCTTGCGGATATCGCCGTCGGCATAAAGGTCCACCAGCCATTTCTCCGGGAAGTAGTAGGGACCGCACAGATACACACCATCCATATACGAAGCGTTGAGATAGTTGGCGTAGTTGTTCACGGACGACATGGTCTCCTTCAGTACGTCGAGCTGCAGAATGTTCTCCGTCGAGTTGTCCTCGAACCACATACGCTCCAACTGATTGACATCCGAGATCAACGGGTAGCCTGCATAGAGCGACGAAGCATACTGGCTGGCAGCCTCGTACTGGTGGAGGTGCAGAGCGATCTGGGCACGGAATGCCGTGATGGCATCCTTGGTCAGGTAGATGGCGTTCTGCGAACCCTCGGTATCCACGACCAGTTCGGCCTGCTTGAGGTCCTTCTCGACCTGCTCGTAAAGCGCCTTCAGCGTACCGCGCGCCATTTTCGCATCGGGATTCCACTCCAGCGGATAGGGCAGACCCAGCTGCGACTCGGCCGTCGCGGGATCGTAGTCCTCGCAGTAGAGCAGAGCGGCCTGGTGCATCACGTAGGCACGGAAGAAGTACATTTCACCCATATACTTCTCGATCTCGGCCCGCTGCTGGATACCCTGATCGATGGTCTCCTGCATGTGCTTGATCGAGTAGTTGATGTGCATGATCGTCGTAAAGTAGGAACTCCAGTAGGTATCGACCTCCGACGTGGTAGGATAGACGAACCAGTTGAAAATGGAGTAACCGAAGCCACCGGCCTGAATACGCACGCTCAACTCATCGACAAAGAGGTCGAGGTTCTCGTGGAAGCTACCCGACATGAGCGCTTTGATGTCTCCGTAAACATAACCTCTCAGACCGTTGCAATACTCCAGCGTATAGGCCTCCTTCACGTCCGTACCCAGAGGAGGATCCATAGTCAGATCACACGAAGTGACGGAGAACAGCACGGCAAGAGAAGCTATCAATTTAAATATTTTCTTCATAATCATTATTTTTAACGATAATTGACAATTGCTCTCTTCCTAAATTAGAACTTAAACTCGAGACCGAAATTGACCTGACGGGTATTCGGATAAACATCGACATCGACACCTACCTCAGCTGCCTCAGGGTCGAGACCGTTGTAACCGGTCACAGTCCAGAGGTTACGGGCACCGACCCAAACCTTCAGACCCTTGATGAACTTCGTCTTGGCCATGATGTGGGAGGGCAGCGCGTAGGAGAGCTGCAGGTTCTTCAGACGCAGGAACGAAGCCAGCTCCAGGTTGCGCGAGTCATGCTGCACCGAAGTCTCCGAGTTCAGTCTCGGGTAGCGGGCATCGCTGTCGCCCTCGCCCTGCCAGTAGTCCCATGCGATGGTGCACTGGTTGTAGCCGGAAGCAGCGAAATCGCGGTTAGCTACGAAGTAAAGAGCATTGTTGTAAAGGTAGTTGCCGTGAACCCACGAGAAGTCGGCCGTCAGCGTCAGACCCTTCCATGCAGCGGTCACACCGAAACCGCCCGTGTAAGGAGCGATGTTGGAGGAGTTGAGCGTTACCAGCGCAGCCTCGTTCCAGTTGCTGGTCACACCGCCGTCGGCAGTGGTCCAGGTATCCAAACCGGTCTGGGCATCGACACCGCGCCACTCCTGAATCTGCCAGGTCGGGAACGGCTGGCCCTTGGCGTAGGTCTGCAGACCGTTACCCATCGCTACGTCGGTCAGGCTCGGATCCCACAGACGGAGCAACTGGTTCTTGTTGTAGTTGAAGTTGGCATGGAAGTTCACATACCAGTCGCGCGAAGCGTAGATATCGTAGTTCAGCGTAAGGTCGATACCCGAGTTGCGCATCGCACCGACGTTGCCCGGCTTGCTGCTGAAACCGCTCGACGGAGCCAGCGGAATGGCCATCAGCATGTCGTCGGTATCGCGACGATAGTACTCCACATCGAGGCTGAGCTTGCGCCACAGCTGAATGCTTGCGGCGATGTTCAGCGTGGACTGGCTCTCCCAGGTCAGATCGGGGTTGCCGATCGAGGCGAGCATCCAGGAGGTCTGGCTGCCGTAAGCCGTACCGTAGGTCAAATAGCGCTGGTGAGCGTAGTTGCCGATACCGGCGTTACCCTGCGTACCGTAGGACACCTTCAGGCTCAGGTCGCTGATGGTCTGGTTGTCACGCAGGAAAGCCTCGCTCTTGATGCGCCACATGGCACCGGCTGACCAGAACAGCGCATTGCGGTTCTTCTCGCCGAAACGCGAGCTGGCATCGTTACGCAGCACGACATTGACGAAGTAGCGGTTGTCGTAGTCGTACTCCAGACGGCCGAACACCGAGTTGAAAGCCGACTTCGAAGAGCTGTAGGAGGGCAGACCGCTGGTGTCGGTACCCAGCGGCAGGTTGAGCCACTTGGTCGAGGTAATACCGATCGAGGTCACACCGAACGACTGGGTGCTGTCGTAGAGGGTCTCCTCGCCGAGCAGCGCGGTAAAGTTGTGTACGTCTTTCCAGGTATGCTTGTACTCGGCCGTGTTGGTCCAGGTCCATGCGTAGAAACGTCCGAAAGACTCGGTCGCATTACCGGTACCGAACACACCGCCCGTTTGCTCCGGAGTCAGCGGCGAAGCTGCGCTGTAGGCACGGCTGTCGTAAGCATCGGCCGACAGCTGCGAACGCAGCGTCAGACCGCGTACGGGCGTCAGCTCGATGAATGCGGCACCGTTCATCTGCAGACGGTTCGCCCGGCGCGGCATGTAGTCGGGAACCATCAGCGGGTTGATCGACTGAGTCGTATTGAAGAAGTTGAGCATGTTGCCTTCCTCGTCGTAAAGCGGCTGGTAGGAGGGCGTGATCAGCGATGCCAGGACGGGGTTCGACACGTACAGCTTGCCGGTCGAAGAGTTGGTATCGGCAACCGAGTTCTGCTGATAACCCAGACCGAGGCTCATACCCATGCGCAGCCAGTTGTTGGCCTTGGTATCGATATTGGCACGGAGCGTATAACGCGTAAGCTCCGAACCGGGAAGGATACCGTCCTGATCGGAGTAGTTACCCGAGAAATAGTAAGAGGTCTTGTCCGAACCGCCCGAAACCGAGAGGTCGATCTGGTACATCGGAGCGTTGTGGTTGAGCAGCTCCTTCCACCAGTTCGTATCGGCCATCTTACCCTCCACCAGGTTGTGGTCGCGCATCCAGCGGTTGCGGTAAATCTTGACGGTAGCGTCGTTGGTATAGTCGAGATTCGTTGCACCGTTGGCGTTCATCATACCGATATAAGCACGGGCGACGTAATCCAGATACTCATCGGTACCCATTGCCTCCAGACGGGGCGATACGGGGCTGGAGAGGGAGTACTGCGCACGCAGCGTCACATCGACGGTCTCCGAACCGCGGCGACCGTTCTTGGTGGTCACGAAGATAACGCCGTTGGCGGCACGCGCACCGTAGATCGAGGTCGCCGACGCATCCTTGAGGACGCTGATCGAGGCGATATCGTTCTGGTTCATGGCCATCAGGGTCGAGAAGAGAATCGGGGCACCGTCCAACAGCACCAGCGGCGACGCGGAGGCGTTCATCGAACCCAGACCGTGGATACGCACGCTCGAAGTGGTGTTCAACTCGCCGTTGCCCGTCATGACCGACATACCGGCCACCTGGCCCTGGAGCGCATCGACCACGTTGTTGCTGGGGCGGTTCTCGAGTTTCTCGGACTTCACGCGATCGACGGAGCCGATTACCGAACCGATCTTCTTGCCCGAGCCGTAACCCATGACAACGACCTCCTCGATGGCAGTCGATTCCTCACGCAGCGTCACGTTGATATTGGTCTTGCCCGCTACATTGACCTTCTGCGTCTCGTAACCCAGGAACGAGATCGAGAGGGTAGCGTTCGCAGGAGCCACCAGCGAGAACTGACCGTCCAGATCGGTTGTCGTACCGGAGGAGGTACCCTCCACGACGACCGTCACACCGAGGAGAGGCTCGCCCTGCTCGTCGGTAACCGTACCGGTTATCTGCTTGTTTTGCGCAAGCGCCAACGAGCAGAAACTCAGCATGGTAATTAACGATAGTACAATTTTTCTAATCATAAGCGTTAATAAATAATTGAGTTTGAAATAAAAAGTTTTGAGCAAATATATTGATACTTTTCCATACGGGCAAATTATTGCCGTTATAATTTTCACGAAAAATTCTTTTCATCCTCTTCCGTTCCCGAATGTTACGAAGAAAAGATTCTAATCGAACAACCTGTTCGGAATCATTCGCATCCGCACGAACGACCGGCAAAACGCCCCGACCGCACCTGCCGGCAGAAAATCCGCCGCGGACGGATGACCTTATATATATAAGTAAACCTCGCAAACCGTTTTTTCGTATCTTTGGCTTCGCCTTAGATACTCCCGCCCGGCAAAATGCAAGCGAGCTTGCTTTTGCCCTCGCTTATTCGTATCTTTGGCCTTTGAAGAAAAACAAAATACAGTTATTATGGCATTCACTGAAATAGTACCCGGAATCCACTACGTGGGCGTGAACGACCGCACCACGACCCGATTCGAGGCGCTGTGGTCGCTCCCCTACGGCGTATCCTACAACTCCTACCTGGTGCTCGGCACCGAGAAGACTGCGCTGATCGACACGGTCGAGGCTTCGTTCGGCGAAGAGTTCGTCGAGAACATCCGCGAGATCCTCGCGGACCGTCCGATCGACTACCTGATCGTCAATCACATGGAGCCGGACCACTCCTCGGCGATACGCACCTTGCGGCAAATTTATCCCGACATGCGCATCGTCGGCAATGCCAAGACCCTCCAGATGCTCGACGGCTACTACGGCATCCACGAAGGGACGGTCGAGGTCAAGGAGGGCGAGCAGCTCCCGCTGGGCGGCAAGACCCTCTCGTTCTACCTGGCCCCGATGGTCCACTGGCCCGAAGTGATGGTTACCTACTGCGCCGAGCACGAGCTGCTCTTCTCGGCCGATGCCTTCGGCACCTTCGGGGCGCTCAACGGCGGCATCCTCGACAGCCAGCTCACGCTCGACCACTACTGGGACGAGATGCGCCGCTACTACGCCTGCATCGTCGGCAAATACGGCGCGCCGGTCCAGAAAGCGCTCAAGAAACTCGCGGCCCTGCCCATCCGGACCATCTGTTCGACGCACGGACCCGTCTGGCAGGAGGAGATCGGCCGCGTGATCGACATTTACGACCGCATGAGCCGCTACGAGGGCGAACCGGGCGTGGTGATCGCCTACGGCTCGATGTACGGCAACACGGCCCGCATGGCCGAGAAGATCGCCCGCGAGCTGGCCGCCTCGGGCATCCGCCGCATCGTGGTGCACGACCTTTCGTACGCCGACATTTCGACGGTCCTGCGCGATGTCTTCAAATACGACACGCTGATCGTCGGATCGCCCACCTACAACGGCGACCTCTTCCCCGAGGTGGAGGCGCTGCTGCAAAAACTGGCCGCGCGCGGCATCCCCAAGCGCAAGTTCGCCGCCTTCGGCTCCTTCACGTGGGCCGGCACGGCGGTGCGCCATCTGAACGACTTCGCCCAGAAGATGCAGTGGGAGCCGCTCTGCGAATCGGCCGAGATGAAGCAGGGCTACGCCCACTGCACGGCCGGCAAGCTCTGCGCGGCGCTGGCGGAAGCCGTTGCCGAGAAGATCCGGCAGTAAAAGGTTGCGCCCGAGCAAAAAGAGAGCTTCCCGCGAGAGAAATCTCGCGGGAAGCTCTCTTTTCACAGGCAGCCCCGCGCGCAACATGCACGCCGCACGGCCCTGCCAAACGCAGAAGCATCCGGGGCGCAAGCCCCGCCACGACGGGCCGGAGGGCTACCGCAACACCTTAACGATCGCCTTCTTGATGCGGCCCCGGCCGATCATCGGCGCATGGGCATCCTCCGGCAAAAAGATCACGAACTGTCCCGGCACGACCTCGAAGAAGGTCTGCGGCCGGTCTTCGTAAAAGAGAATGTCCCGTTCGGCATCGAACTCCCCGCGCGGCTGCCGGCACGCCCGGCGTTCGCCCCACCCCATCGTCTCGGCCTCGCCCGCGAGCAGGATCTGGATGTCGATGTACTTGTCGTGCACCTCCAGCGGAGCATCCTCCGGGTTTTTGAGGTCGCACTCCATGATATTGACGAAGATTTCATCGCCGTCGATCGCATGCCGCCCCGGCTCCAGCGCCGCCAGATCGGTCCGGGCGATATATTCGAAAGCACGCTGCAAACGGGGAGCGATCGCGTAGTAGCTGGCTCCGTTTTTCAAAGAATCGAGAATCATAATTCCAAATATGTTTTTACGTTGAACCTGCCCTGTCTGCCGCCCGGCCCCGGAGGGAGGGGACTTCCGCGCCTCATTTCACGCTGCGGCGCGGACGCAGCCGGACCACCACAGGATAGTGGTCGGAATACTCCGCATCCTCCAGCACCTTATAGGAAACGCACTCCAAATCCTGAGAAAAGAGCACGTAGTCGATGCGCAACGCATCGAGGAAACCCCGGAACGTGTGCGAATAGCCCGATCCGCACTCCCGGAAGGCATCATCGAGTCCGCATGCCATTCTGCGATAGACGTACGACATGGGGGTGTCGTTGAAGTCGCCGCAGACGATCTTCCGCCCTCCGGTGGCCGCAATGACCCGGGCGATGGTATCGGCCTCCGTGGCCCGGATCTCGCAGTTGTCGCGGAACCGGCGGAAAATATTGCGAATCCGCTTGCCGCTTGCCGTATCGGTCAGGAACCGACGCTGCGACAGGAACCGGTCGTCGCTCGCGGTAATGGAGGTCGAGTGGAGGTGGTTGTTGAAGATGCGGATCGTATCGTCGCCCGCCACGACATCGGCCCAGATCGAACGTCCGTTCTCCGACTTCGGCTCCAGAATCGAGTGGGACTTTCCGAGGATGCGGAACTTCGAATAGATGACCTGCCGGTACACGGGATTTCTGTTCCCCGCCGCGACCGACGGAGCGTACACCGTACGGAAATAGCCCGGAAGCAGCGAGTCGAAACGCGCCAGCCCCTCGGCCGTCTTGTTGAACTCCTGCATGCAGACCACATCGGGAGCCACCCGGCGGATCAGGCTCGCCACGCTGTCGGTAGTCGCCTCCCCCCGGTCGCCGTAGAAGCTGCGCACGTTGTAAGTCATCAGCACGATCTCGCCCCGCCCGCGTTTGGACTCGTCGCCGTAATGGCGGCGCAGGTCGGGCTTCAGAAAGAGGGAGACCCGGCACAGCCCCAGCGCCAGCAACAGCAGCAGCGGCAATACCCGCACCCAGCGCCAGCGCACGATCCAGTAGAGGGCCAGCAGCAGCGTCCCGACATAGACGGCCGGGGCGATCAGCCCCAGCACGGGAAAGATCCACACCCGTCCGGGCGGAACCAGCGGCGCGGCCAGCGTCAGCGCCAGCGCAACGGCCGCCACAACCGTTATGACGACCATCACGCCGTCGGCCGCACGCCCGACGAGCGAACGCCGCCGGGGTCTGCGGCCGCTGTCGCCTCCGTAATAATAAGTATCGCCCATATCAGTATCGGATCGCCCCCCGCTTTTTCCAATAATAAAGCAGCAGGAATCCCCACAGCATGCCGCCCAGGTGGGCGAAATGGGCCACTCCGTCCATCCGGCCCGAAACGCCGAAGAAGAGTTCGATCACGCCGTAAACGACAACGAACCACTTGGCCTTCATCGGAATGGGAGGAATCATCAGCATGATGACCGCATTGGGATGCAGCACCCCGAAAGCGAGCAGCAGGCCGAACACCGCGCCCGAAGCACCGACCGTCGGCGTTACCAGCGCCGCCATGCCGCCGCCGTAGCGCCACTCCAGCCACCCCACCAGCAGCTGCAACAGGCCGGCACCCACGCCGCAGACCATGTAATAGGTCAGGAAGCGCTTCGAACCCAGCTCGTATTCGAGCGAACGCCCGAACATCCAGAGTGCGAACATGTTGAAAAACAGATGGGAGAAGTTTCCGTGCAGAAACATGTAGGTTACCACCTGATACGAATGGAACAGCGGGCTGGCGGGATTGAAGAGGGCCAGCTTCCCCATGATTCCGTTCCCGAAAGGCAGCAGCTCCGTTACCAGCAGCATCAGCGCATTGATGATGATGAGGTTGAGCACCACAGGGGGAGTCGAAGATAAATATCTGTTGTTCATAACGAATTGTTTGTTTCCGTACAATATCGGCGGTCCGTCCGGGAAGCAGCGTCGGCTCAACCCAGCTTGGCCCGAATCTCGTCCGCCGTAATTTCGGCCATGATCGCCTTGCCCGAGGGGGTAAAGCTCACGTTGCCGCCCTCGCCGAGCTGGTCGAGCAGCAGGGCCGCCTCGGCCGAGGAGAGTTTGCGCGACATGCTGCGCGCGCCGCTGCGGGCCATCGCCCCGGCGATCCTGTCGCGACGCATCTCCTGCACCGCAACCGGGGTGCGGAAAGTCTGGAGCAGCTCGTAAAGCGACTCCTCGACCGCGTCCTGCCCGATATCGGCAGGGATGCCGCGCAACTCCACCGCACCGCCGCCACACAGCGCCATATCGAATCCGAGCGCCGCGAACTCCACCTCGTGCTCCTCAAGCAGGGCATACTCCTCGGGCGAGAGTTCGAGCCGCTGGGGAAAGAGCAGCTGCTGCCCCACCGACGATCCGTTTACCAGCAGCAGCCGGTAGCTGTCGAACAGCACCCGCTCGCGCGCCCGGCGCAGATCGACCGCCACCCAGCGTCCTCCGTAAAGGGCCGAGGCATATCCGTTGCCCAGCGACACCACGTCGGAGAAGCGGGCCGCCGGCTCCTCGACGAGCCGCTGCTGCACTCCGTCGCCGCCCGAAGGGATGAACTCCAGCTCGGTTCCGCCCGACGAGAAGCGCTCGGAGGCGATCTCCTCGGCC
>CAMWGZ010000033.1 GCA_947173915.1 uncultured Alistipes sp. | reverse complement strand
TGGTATTACCCACTCTTCCCACGTCGTAAACACGGGCAAATACCGTGCTGAATCTCCGAGGTCATCCCTCACACTGCAAATGTAGCAAACATTATGCGAAAAACAGAATTTAATTTTTCCGATTATTTTTTTCGCAAAACCCTTGCATCATGTGCCGAACGTAGGACTTTCGGATATTGCTCCTCTATTTCTTCAGGCGCAGGAACGAATAGCCGAACCGCTCGCAGGCCGCCCGCTCCAGCTCCTCGCGTGCCGAGGGGTGGGCGATGTTGATCAGTGCGCGGGCGCGCTGGGCCATGCCTTTGCCCTGCAGGTATGCGGCACCGTACTCCGTGACGACATACTGCGTCTGGAAGCGGGTCGTGACCACACCCGCGCCGGGCGTGAGCAGCGCCTTGATCTTCGAGACCCCTTTCGAGGTGGCGGACGGAAGTGCGATGAAGGTCTTGCCCCCTTCGGAGAGCGCGCCGCCGTACATGAAGTCGTGCTGGCCGCCCACGCTCGAATAGATCATCGTGCCGATCGAGTCGGCGCAGATCTGTCCCGTCAGATCGACCTCCAGGGCCGAGTTGATGGCCATTACCTTCGGGTTCTGGCGGATGATGGCCGGGTCGTTGGTCCAGGCCACGTCCTTGACGATCAGATCTTCGTTGTAGTCCATGAAGTCGTAGAGCCGCTTGGAACCCAGAGCCAGCGATGCGAGGTTCTTGCCCGGCAGGATCTTCTTCTCGGTGTTGTCGATGATTCCCTTCTCGATGAGCGGCACGACTCCGTCGGTCAGCGCCTCGGTGTGGAGTCCCAGATGCTTGTGGTCCATCAGAGCCGAGAGCACGGCGTTGGGAATGCCGCCCACGCCGATCTGGAGCGTCGCTCCGTCGGGGATCAGCTCGGCGATGTAGCCGCCGATCTTTCGGTCGATCTCGCTGGGTTCGACCGTCGGAAGCTCGACGAGCGGTTCATCGACCTCGACGCATGCGTCCAGCTTGGAGACGTGGATCAGCGCGTCGCCGTAGGAGAAGGGCATGTGGGGGTTGATCTGGGCGATCACGACCTTCGAACATTCGACGGCCGAGACGGCCAGGTCGGCCGACATGCCGAAGCTGACGTAGCCGTCGGCGTTGGGGCGCGAGCAGTTGAGCAGCGTCACGTCGAGCGGAATGATCCCCCGCCGGAACAGGTCGGGGATCTCGCCCAGAAATGCGGGGATCGCTTCGCCGTAGCCCTCGGCGATCCATTTGCGCACGGGGTTGGAGACGAAGAGGCTGCGGACCAGGAAGCTGTCCTTGTATTCCGGCTTGCAGTAGGGCGCTTCGCCGCGTCCGATGGCGAAGGCCGAATAGACCTTCACGTCGCGCAGTTCGCCGCCCCGGTCGGCCATCGCCTGCACGAGCACCTCGGGAATCGAGACGCTGCCCTGGATGTAAACGCTGTCGCCCGATTTGATGAGTTTGACCGCTTCGGCGGCAGTGGTGTATCGAATCATAATTTCGTTCGTTTTAGTTTGCGTTGTCTTCGGCGAATGCGGCGAGCCGTTCGTCGAGCAGTGAGAATTGGGCATCGCGGTTCATCTGCGACACGCAGACGCGCACGCCCTCCTGCTGGCTGCCCGCCGACGAGAGCGAGATGGCGCAGATGCCGTAGCGCAGCAGCGTGGCGACCAGCTCGGCGCTGGTCATCCGTCCGTAGCCTACAGTGAAGAAGAATCCGTCGCTGACCTTCTCGTCGAGGTCCCGGTCATAGACGATCCGGAATCCGTGGCGCTCGAAGATCTCCTTGATGCGGTGGGCGCGCGCGGCGTATTCGCGGGCGTGTCCCACGAAGTCCAGCGTGCCGTCCGCCGCCGCGCGGAACATGGCCGCCAATGCGTACTGGGCCGTGTGGCTCGTGCCCGACGAGGCGGCGTAGAGGAAGGTCAGCGCGTAGGATTCGCCGAACTTGCCGATGCCGTAGCGCTCCTTGAGCGCCGGATAGAAGCGGTGGTACATTTTGTCCGAGATCGCTGCGACGGCGATGCGCTGGCCCGCGTAGCTGAAGATCTTCGATCCGGAGAGCATCAGCACGTAGTTGTCCGTATAACGGGCGACGGTCGCCTGGTAGGGCGGCTGGAACGGGTGGCCCAGATCGCGGCGGAAGTCCATGCCCATGTAGGCGAGATCCTCCAGCACGACCGTGTCGTAGCGGGTAGCCAGCTCGCCGATGGTGCGCAGCTCATCCTCCGTCAGGCAGATCCATGCCGGGTTGTTGGGATTCGAGTAGATGATCGCCGCGATATTGCCTTGGCTCAGGTAGCTCTCCAGCTTGGGTCCCAGCTTCTCGGCGCGGTAGTCGTAGATGTCGAACGACTCGCTCTTGATTCCCAGGATGCGGGCCTGCTGCCGCTGTACGGGGAAGCCCGGGTCGATGAAGAGGATCGTATCCTTGCGGGGATCGCACTGCGAGCAGAGCTGGAAAAGACAGAAACTGCCCTGCATCGAGCCGACCGTCGGGATGCAGCCCTGGGGTGCCACGTCGATGTCGAGGAACGCCTTGATGAAGCGCGAAGCCTCCTGCTTGATCGGCGCGATGCCCGGAATGGGGGGGTAGATCGAGGCCTGTCCCCGGTCGAGCGCCTCCCGCTCGGCCGCTACGCCGACCGCCTCGGGCGGAAGGCCCGGCACACCCATCTCCAGGTGCAGGAATTCGGTCTTCGAGTCGGCTTCGAGCGTCCCGCCGATGGCGCATACCTGGCGGATCGTGGCTCCGGCGATGTCGTTGATGTCCATGCTGCGGAGCAGTGCGTCGAACTGCTCCTGCGGAATGATGGCTGCCATTATCTGCGGTGTTTTTGAGCGTATTCGTAACCGGCGCGGAAAGCCTTCAGGTTCATTTCGACGATCTGCTCGCCCTTGCGTGCGAAGATGCTGCGGATGCCCTCCTCGAACTTCTCGGCTCCCAGCTCCAGGAAGGGGGCCGCCGCACCGAGCAGCACGATGTTGGCCGCGCGGGGCGAGGCGATCTCCTTGGCGATTGCATCCACGTCGATCAGGATCACGTTGTCGTGCTTGCGCAGCTCGGCATAGACGCTCTCCGCTTCGGGGTAGTTGTCGATATTGACGAACGGGGTGGTGTTGGCGATGATCCATCCCTCGCGGCTCAGGAAGGGGACGTAGCGCAGCGCCTCCATCGGTTCGAGCGAAATGATGATGTCCGCCGCACCCTGCGGGATGAGGTCCGAGCAGATCGGTGCAGAGCTGATGCGCAGGTTCGACTGCACGTCGCCGCCGCGCTGGCTCATGCCGTGCACTTCGGCCTGCTTGATGTTGAGTCCCTCCTTGAGGGCGGCTTCTCCGATGACGGTGGCGATGGAGAGGATGCCTTGTCCTCCCACGCCGGAAAGTATGATGTCTCGCTTCATGGCTTGTCTCTATTTTTTAGCGTTGTGGCGTTTTGCGGTCTGGATGCACTCGCGGCGCGGGATGATGACCGATACGCCCTTGTGCTCGATCTCTTCGCGGATCGTGCGGCGGATCTCCTCCATGTTCTTGGGCAGGGGCACCACCACGCGGATGTGGGCGGGATCGACACCCAGTCCGGCGCAGATCTGCTCCAGACGGCCCGTGCCGGCCGAATCCTGGCCTCCGGTCATGCCGGTGGTAAGGTTGTCGGAGATCACGACCGTGATGTTGCTGCCCTCGTTCACGGCATCGAGCAGGCCCGTCATGCCCGAGTGGGTGAAGGTCGAGTCGCCGATGACGGCCACCGAGGGGAACTGGCCTCCGTCGGCGGCACCCTTGGCCATCGTGATCGAGGCACCCATCTCGACGCAGGTGTCGATGGCGTGGAACGGAGCCAGCGAGCCGAGCGTATAGCAGCCGATGTCGCTGAAGACCTTGGCCGTCTTGTAGTGCTCGTGCAGCACCTCGTTCAGCGCGGTGTACATGTCGCGGTGGCCGCAGCCCATGCAGAGGGCGGGCGGACGGGGCTGTGCGATCTGGCTGGCGGGAGCGACCTCGCGGGCGGGCAGGCCGAGCGCGCCGCGCACGTTGTCGGGCGTGAGTTCGCCGGTGCGGGGCAGCTCGCCGCTCAGACGGCCCTTGATCGGCAGCGGCGTGTCGAGCACGCCCCGGATCATCTCCTCGATCACGGGCTGACCCTCCTCGGCGATCAGCAGCGAGCCGCACTCGGAGGCCATGCGGCGTACGAGGGCCGTCGGCAGCGGATACTGCGAGAGCTTGAGCACGGGGAAGGGGCACCCCTCGGGGAAGTTCTCCATGATGTAGTTGTAGGCGATGCCGCAGGCGATGATGCCCATCGACTTGTCGGGACCGTCGCAGTAGCGGTTGAAGGGCGAACGTTCGGCCTCCTGCTCGAAGAGCTTGTTCTCCTCGATGAGGGTCTTGTAGCGCACGCGCGAGTTGCCCGGCATGAGAATCCACTGACGCGGTTTCTCGGGATACTTCAGTTCGTTCTGCGGACGGGGCTCGCCGACCTCGACCACCGCACGCGAATGGGCCATGCGGGTGGTAATGCGCATCAGCACGGGAATCTGGTGTTTCTCCGAGAAGTCGAACGCCGCGCCGATCATTTCATAGGTCTCCTGCTGCGAGGAGGGCTCGAAGGTGGGGATCATGGCGAACTTGCCGTAGAAGCGCGAGTCCTGCTCGTTCTGCGAGGAGTGCATCGAGGGGTCGTCGGCCGCCACGACGACCAGACCGCCGTTGGCTCCGGTCATGGCCGAATTGACGAAGGCATCGGCGCAGACGTTCATGCCGACGTGTTTCATGCAGACCAGCGCCCGCTTGCCGACGAACGACATGCCGAGCGCCGCCTCCATCGCGGTCTTTTCGTTGGCCGACCAGCGGCAGTGGATGCCCCTCTCGCGGGCGACAGGGTGCATCTGGATGAATTCCGTGATCTCCGTAGAGGGGGTTCCGGGGTAGGCGAATACGCCCGAAAGACCCGCATTGACGGCACCCCACGCAAGGGCTTCGTCGCCGAGAAGCAATTCTTTTTTCATCATAGGTTCTCTATTAGTAGGTTCGTTTCTTTCCTGACTCCGACCGCCGGAGTGCGCTCTGTGGGCTGCGCTCCGCCGTTCTTGACAAAAATAACGTTTTTTTCGGAATACTCAGTGTGGAGGCCGTTATTTCTTTCGAAAAAACGGGGACTCGCCGCAGCCGGACCTGCATGCCGCGCCGGGGCATGGCTGCGGGCCGCAGGGAACGGAAATGTCCCGGAGCTTCTCGAAAGCTCCGGGACATTCGTGGCGAACGCCGCCGCGTCGCGCGGGGTCAGTCGATGGCCGTGAAGCGGCCGCCGTAGTAGCCCTCCAGGGCGATGCCCTTTTCGAGGAACTCCAGGGCGATCTTTTCGCCCAGGATGGCACCGCGGATCATGTCCTGCTGCCGGGCGGGGTTCTGGTTGTCGTGGCAGACCCCGTCGAAGGTGATCGAGAGGGTGCGCCCGGCCTCTTTCTCCTGGTAGAAGAAACGGGATTCTCCGGTAAGGGCCTGCGGCGATACCTTGATGATGACCGCGCCCGGCGCATCCTTGATCCGGTTGATCTCCGTCAGACCGGCCTCGGGTGCCAGATAGATCGTGTAATACTCCTTGTCGCGCCGGTCGATGACGGCCGATTGCAGGGCGACGGGTTCCTCCTTCGCCAGGACGTAGGCGTTGTCCTTGTAGTACGAATAGAGGTTCAGCGCGCCGTCAAGGAACCCTTGCAGCTGCAACCCCTCGACCGTGATGTCGTACTCGACGCGGTAGAGGCCCTGCAGGGCGTACTTATGGAGCAGGATGGTGCCGGCGGCACCGTTGAGGTCGCTGTTCGTGACGACGACCGAACGTCGGGTGGCCGGGTCGTAGTATTCGAACTCGAAAAACTTGTCGATCTGGTCGAGGGCCATGCGGGTCTTGTCGCTGGCCAGGGCCTCGTCGAACAGGAGGCGGATGTGGTAGTCGTCCGCCTGGTCGATCAGGTCGCCCATCACGGCCGAACCCGGCGAGAAGAAGAGTTCCGAGCGCTCCTCGTCGGGGAAGAGCCGGTAGAAAGCCGACCCGATCATCTGCTCCGTGCCGTTGCATGTCAGGGTGCTCATGCGCCGGGCGGCCTCCTCGTCGTAGGTGCAGGTGGCGTAGATGCGCATCTTCCTGCCGCTCTCCGCCGCCGTCATTTCGATGTATCCTTCGATGTTTTCGCCCTTCTCGCCGCTGCGCGTGATGAGGAAGCCGCCCTCCGATATGGAGCTGTGGTAGTCGATCGTGACCATCGGGATCTCCGGAGCGACCACCGTGCGGAAGTTCATCGAGTTGAGCAGTGCGTAGCGCACCGAGGCGCTTTTCATGTTGATGGGTTTGCCGAGCTGGCTCGGGGCGATGCTGAGCGAGATGTAGTCGTTCTGCCCTCTGTTGCCGTAGATCAGGTCGATGTAGTTGTCATACCCCTCCAGCGGCGAGACGAAGAGCCAGTAGAGATCGTTCTCCTGATAGTAGATGGCGGTCTTGATTTCGATCCTCTGGTCGCCGTATTCGATGAAGGGGGTCTCGCCGGTGGGAACATCCAGCACGGGAGCCTCCGAGTCGAGGGTGCGGAACGGGTGCTCCGCGCGGGCGACCTCCCGGTTCGAGGCATCGTAGCCGATCACGACGATGGTGTAGTCGCTCGACGGAAGCAGCTTGTCGTAGGTGTATGTCGCAGTCCGGGCCGGGGCGATGATTTCGGGTTCGGTCGCCAGCACCTCCGATTCGATGCTGTAGGTGTAGCTGGCCAGCTCCTCAGGGATGACCGTGTAGGTTACCGAGCTGGCTGCGACCTGTACGTCGGAGATCGCGATGCCGGCTCCGGAGGGAGGTGTCGGCTCCTCCTTGTGGTCGGAGCAGCCCCACAGGGCGAATAGCAGCACGAGGCTCGGGCCGAGAAGGCGCAATTCGGGGAAAAAGTTTTTCATGGCTGTTCTGTTTTTTTATGGTGTGTGTCGTATGTGCGGATGGTATGGCATCGGATGCTCCGCCCCTCCCTGTTCGGGGGTGCGGGGCGGAGCATCCGGCCGGTCTATCGACCGACGGTCGATGGCAGCAGTTCCGAGACGACGGGTTCGGACATGCGGCCCTCGCTGTCGGTCGGGATGAGGATCAGGTAGGAGTCCTCGTAATAGTAGGCGGTGTCGAACGTCGCCGCCTCGGTGGCGGAGCGATAGTTCAGGTTGGTGTTTCTGCACACCGTCTCTCCGAGGTTGTCCGCTGCGTCGCAGGCCGTTTTCGAGAGCAGCAGGTAGTAGTATCCTGCGCAGTCGGCATCGGGCGTGACGGTTACTTTCGCATAGTTGGAGGCACCGTAGAAGTCCTCGATGGAATCGACGGCGACGGCAACCCGGGTCTGCCCCGTCGGTTCGTAACCCAGGGTGCGGAATTCGACGGTCGCCGGAACCCCGTATTCGTCGCTGACGACGGGCAGCACGACCAGCAGGTACTCCGTGTCGTATTCCAGACGCGAGCCTTTGATGTCGTTGTCGCTGTACAGCGACAGGGGGTAGCCGCCGATAAGCTCCTGCTGGACGAATCGGTTGAGGTTGCCTTCGTAGGCGCTGTCGAACACCGCTCGGGTAACGAAGGCGTATTTGCCGTTGGTAAAGCCGTTCCGTTTGATCGAGAAGGTGGCCGAAGTGAAGGCGACCGATTTGAGTGCGGCATCAACGGTGTAGTCCTGATTGTAGGAGATGTTGTCCTCGGTGCTGAACTGGCGGCTCTGGAGCGGTCCCAGTTTGCCGTCGCTTCCGTAGGCGAACGAGAAGAGACAGTAGTCCGTGCCGGCCGAAAGCGACGAGGTCTCCCAGGTGTCGCTGAAGTTCTCCGTCGAGCGGATGAGGTAGTCGTACTCGTTTGCGTCGAGCATGCGCTGCACGTACTCTTCCGGCGTGCCGACCTGGCGGATGTCGGCCATTGTGGCGAGTCCCACCATGTAGGCCACCGGGTCGTTCTGCAGGGAGAGCGCCGCCTCCATGCCGTTGCCGTCGATGACCGGTTCGGCCAGTGCGACCGCCGCCGTGCCTGCGCCCAGCTCGTCGCGTGCCGGGAAGGTCAGGGTCATTTCGAGGATCTCGCCGTAGTCGTTGCACACGATGTCGGCACCCTGTCTGGCGACCGGGACGGCGTAGAGAAGCACCTCGGGCGATGACGATGCGAGCAGGGTTTTGTTCCACTCGCTCACGGAGGCCGTTCTGAGGTCGGAGCCGAGGGTGCCGACCTCCAGATAGTGGATGAACTGCTCGCGGGAATCGACCTTGAACTGCTCCGAGAAGTCGGCGCTGGTATAGGTCTGGGCCGGATCGAAGATTTGCAGGAAGTAGAGCGGATGCTGCTGGCTGTCGATTTCGGTTTTCACGTAGATGCCGTGTGCCGTGGCGACGGCCTCCAGTTTCATGAAAGGCTCATAGACGGGGGTCGTGAAGGAGTGGATGGCCGGTTCGCAAGGCTCCTCCTTGCCGTTGTAGGCTACCGCCGTGAGCACATACGCGCTTTCGGCCTTCAGGTTGCCGACGATGTAGGTGCCCGCCTCGGAGCCTTCGACTACGGTCATCTCCGCTTTGCCGTCGGCCGTATCGACCTTGTAGGCGTAGCGCAACGCCCGGTCGGGAGTGAGCGTGAAGGTAATCGAACTGTGGGTAACCTTTATCTCCGAGATTTCGATCGAGGCGGGACCCTCGGGGAATGCTTTGGTCTTGAAGCGTCGGGTCTCGGGATCGTAGGCGTTGCCCTCCTCGTCGTAGGCCAGGGCGGTAATGATGTATTCGGTCGAGGCGGAGAGTCCCTTGACTTCGACCGTCTGTTCGTCGGTGTTGCGGTAGAAGGTCATCTCCCCCGTTTCGTCGGGAGAGGTCGTGATCTTGTAGCCGAAGCGGAAGGCGTTGGAGGCTTTCAGTGTGAAGGTAACCGAATTGTAGGTGGGCTTCACGTCCCGGATCGCGACATAGGGGTGGTCGGGGATGGTCCGGGGCAGTGTGCTGAATTGCTCCACGGCGGGCTTCGAGGCGTTGCCGTCGCGGTTGTAGGCGACGGCCGTCAGAACGTAGTCGGTGTCGGCCGTCAGGTGTTCGACCGTGACGGTCTGCTCCTCGCCGTTGTCGAGGCGGATCAGGTCGCCGCCTTCTCCCTGTACGGTCGATATTTTGTAGGTCAGCGAGGCGGCATCGGTCGGGATGAGGCGGAACGTTACCGAATTTTCGCCCGCTTCAAGCTCTGCGATCGCGACGGATGCTTCGGGAGCGGATCGCTCGACGGAGGAGTCGTCCGAGCAGCCGGCGAAAAGAAAGGCTGTCAGGCACAAAAGTGTTGCGAAGAGTTTTTTCATGGGTGTTGGGGTTTGAAATGAGTAAATCGGGAACGGCCGGCGTGTATGCTGTACGTGAGGCGGTGTTATTCCGGGAATGGTGCCGAGGGGAACGCGGTACGACCCGCACTCCGGCGGGCAGCCGGCGGGGCAGGGACCGAAGAGTCGGTCGAGGGCACCGGAGTCGGGGCGATGTCGGTTCGGTAGGGGGCGTTCATGGAAGAGGTGTTGTTTTGTCCCGGATAAAAATAGAAAAAATATCGAATAATCGCAAAAAAACGGCTGTGATTTTTTTCAAAAAATAGAGAAATGTTGCGGCGATATTTTAAATATCCGGGAGCGGCGCGCATCGGTCCTCGGCTCGAAGAGTGGTTGCCGCGGGGGTATGCGCAGACTTGCCGCCGCAATACCTATATTTACATCTGTGTCCCGGGGGAGGGTGTATAAAATGAGAAAGAGGTACGGGGAAATCCCATACCTCTTTTTCATGCGTCAAATAATCGGTCCGATTATTTGGCTGCTTTTTTATCGTAGCGTTTTGCGTAACGGCTCATAAACTTATCGACGCGACCAGCGGTGTCCACCAACTTCATCTTACCGGTGTAGAACGGGTGAGACGTGTTGGAGATTTCCATCTTATACACGGGATAGGTTTCGCCGTTCACTTCGA
>CAMWGZ010000032.1 GCA_947173915.1 uncultured Alistipes sp. | reverse complement strand
TCCCGAAACAAACCCTCGAAACCGGACGGACTGAAAAAAAGAGACCGATTTCTTCAAATTATTCGCTTTTTTTTTGCGAATATCGAAATAGTCCCTATATTTGCACTCCGAAAACCCTTTACAGGGAAAGGCCCAGGTGGTGGAATTGGTAGACACGCCACTTTGAGGGGGTGGTGGACATTAGTCCGTGTGAGTTCGAGTCTCGTCCTGGGCACGCAAGCGATTCGTTGGGGTATCCGATGAATCGCTTTTTTCGTGAATCCGACAGACCTCCGCGCAAGCCCGCCCGCAGACACACCGCACGTGTCCGGCAAAGACGGAACCGCGCCCGGGAGCCGTCGGCCGAAGTCGCGACGGCACCGAAAAACAATTCGCCTATGAACAAGACATCCCGATACCGCTTTACGATCGTAGTCCCCGTATATAACGAGACGGAGAACGTCGCCCGGCTCGAAGAGACCTTCCGCAGCTATCTGGCCGCAGCTTCGTGCCCGACCTGCGTGCTCTTCGTGAACGACGGCTCGACGGACGACAGCCTGGCCCGGCTCGCCGAGGTCTGCGCGCGCAACGAACATTTCTACTACCTCTCGTTCGCACGCAACGCCGGACTGAGCGCCGCGATCAAGGCGGGCATCGACTACGCCCAGTCGCCGCTGGTAGGCTACATCGACGCCGACCTGCAGACCACTCCCGAAGATTTCGAGCTGCTGCTGCCCCACGCCGAAGAGCATGCGCTCGTGACGGGCATCCGGGCCAACCGCAAGGACACCTTCTTCAAGCGGTTCCAGTCGCGCTTCGCCAACGGATTCCGCCGCATGATGACCCGCGACGGAGCCACCGACACGGGGTGCCCGCTGAAGGTCATGCAGACCCCGGCGGCCCGCCGCATCCCCTTCTTCCGGGGCATGCACCGCTTCCTCCCGGCGCTCGTGCTGCTGCAGGAGGGCGCGCGCTACCGCGAAATTCCGGTGCGCCACTTTCCGCGCACGGCGGGCGAGTCGAAGTTCCACCTCTGGAACCGGCTGGTATCCCCGCTGATGGACTGCTTCGCCTACCGTTGGATGAAAAAGCGGGCCATCAACTACACGGTCGATCGCAACAACCTGTAACCGCTCGAAGTCATGTCGTGGTGGATCTACGCCATCGGATTCCTGGCCCAGGCCTTCTTCTCGGCACGCATCCTCGTGCAGTGGATCCTCTCCGAGCGGGCCAAGCAGGTGGTTTCGCCCGCAGCCTACTGGGTGTGCAGCCTCGCCGGGTCGTACCTGCTGTTCGTCTATGGCTGGCTGCGCGATGACTTCGCCATCATCCTCGGGCAGTCGGTATCCTACTACATCTATCTCTGGAACCTGAACGCCAAAGGCGTGTGGCGGCGCATGCCCTCGCTGCTGCGTCTGCTGCTGCTGTTCACGCCGCTCGTAATCGGAGGGGGGATCGCACGCAACGCGGCGGCCTTCTTCTCGACGTTCCTCGCCAACGACGAGGTTCCGCTATGGCTGCTGCTCTTCGGTTCGGCCGGACAGCTGATCTTCTCGCTGCGCTTCGTCTATCAGTGGTTCTGCTCGGTGCGGCGGCACGAATCGGTGCTGCCGGCCGGATTTTGGATCCTCTCGCTGCTGGGATCGGGCATGATCGTACTCTACGGAGTCGTGCGCCACGACCCGGTGCTGATTCTCGGGCAGTCGGTCGGCTTCGTCGCCTACGCCCGCAACCTCTTTATCGGTAAAAAATTCCACGATGCAAAAGAATAGACTCCGCGCGCTGCCTCTGCTGCTCTTCGCACTGCTGCTGCCCGCGATGGCCCTGCGCGACTTTACCCCCTCGAACGAACTGCGCTACCTGAGCATTGCCGACGAAGCGTTGGCCGACGGCAACTTCTTCGCCTTTACCAACCAGGGCGAGCCTTATGCCGACAAACCGCCCCTCTACCTCTGGATCGTCATGGCGGGCCGGGTGTTGCTGGGCGGGGGCTGCATGTGGTTCCTGGCGCTCTTCTCGTTCGTTCCGGCCCTCGTGATCCTCCGGACGCTGGACCGCTGGACCGCCCCCCGGCTCGATGAGCCGACCCGCTTCTCGGGAACCCTGATGCTGATGAGCTGCGGCCTTTTTCTGGGGCTGGCGGTCTTTCTGCGCATGGACATGCTCATGTGCATGTTCATCACGCTCGCCCTCCACACTTTCTGGCAGATGTACCGCAGCGGCGGACATCCCGGCCGCAGCCGGCAGGCGCTCTTCGCCGCCTACGTCTTCCTGGCGCTCTTTACCAAAGGCCCCGTCGGGGTGCTAGTGCCGCTGGTAGCGACCGCGGCTTTCCTCGCGGCCAAACGACAGCTGCGGACGATCGGCCGCTACTGGGGCTGGACTGCCTGGGGAGTGCTGCTGGGCGGCTGCGCCCTCTGGTTTTCGGCCGTCTGGCTCGAAGGCGGAGCCGAGTACCTCGACAACCTGCTGTTCCACCAGACGCTCGACCGCGCCGTCGATGCGTTCCACCACAAGGAGCCGTTCTACTACTATTTCATCTCGATGTGGTGGTCGCTCGCGCCCTGGTCGCTGCTCGTAATCGGGGTGATCGCCGCGGCCCTCATCCGGCGCGAACGGCTTGAAGAGCACGAACAGTTCTTCCTGACGGTTATTCTCTCGACAATCGGCATGCTGTCGCTCTTCAGCTCGAAACTGGCCGTCTATCTGGCTCCGGCATTCCCCTTCTTCATCTATCTGGGCATCTCGCTGCTGGCCCGCACCCGCAAAAACGGCTGGCTCGCAGCCGCCGTCATGCTGCCGACGCTCGTCTGGTGCGCCGCCCTGCCGGCCGCAGCGGTTCTGAGCGGCCGGGAGGAGCTGGCCTTCCTGCGGGACGGACGACTGATCGCCGCCGCCGCAATCCTGACACTCTCGGGCTGTGCGACCCTTTGGCTGGCAATACGCAGGCCCACGCTGCACGGCGCGATCGACACGCTGGCCGGAGGACTGCTGCTCTCGCTCTTCGTCGGCGGATTCGCCCTGCCGCGTCTCAACGACCGGATCGGCTACGGACCGCTCTGCCGCGAAGCCCAAGCCGCCGCCGCACAGCTCCCCGCGGGCAGCGCATGCGAATACTTCGTCTGGAGAATGCACCGCCCCGAAAGCATGGATGTCTATCTGGGACGCGACGTGACGGAGGTATCGGCCGAGGAGATCCTCGCAGGCCGCTGCGCGGGAGGCATCCTGATGCTCCCGGCCCGCAAACTGCACGACGCTCCCGAGCTGGAGCGGTTCCTGGCCGAACGGGAGTGCCGTCCCGTCGGCGAACATCTGGCGGTTCGCCTCTGAGATCGCCCGCGCCGCTGCCGGCCCCGCCCTGTTCTGTTCCCGCGACAAGAAAAGGAGCCTCCCGACGAGGCTCCTCTTTTCATTCCCAGCCGAATACTTCCCGGCAATCCTTCAGCAATCTTCCAGCACCCTTCGGCATCTTCGGCGGATCCTCGGCAGCGCGAACACTTCTCCGCAGAGAATCCACCCCCTGTTGCGAAGCAGACTACACCGCCGAGACTATATCCCGGTTCTCTGTTGCCGCACGGAAGCAGCCCGGAGGACGGCAAAGATCCGAGACATTCCGATCAAAGACACTCCCCGATCCGATTCGCGCCCCGCTTCCGATAGGCGAGCGGCGGAAAGCCCCCCCGCAAACGGCTTGCATGAAGAGACCGCGGGCAACAAAAAAACGACGGAGGAACTTTCGAGTTCCTCCGTCGTTTTGCAATATTCCGACAGACACAGGCTAATAGCCCAGCGTCTTACCGGCCGCATAGGAGATCTTCAGGGCATTCGCACGGCGAAGCTCCTGCTTGACCTCGGTAATACGGCCCATCGTCGTATAGCGATCGGCCTTCAGGCAGACCGTCATCAGCGCACGATCCTGCTCGCTGAGCTTATCGCGCTCGGCAGCGACGAACTGACCGATATCCTGAGCGGTCTTGAACGCATCGTTGAGCTGGATACGGGGCGCGGGACCGTACTGCTCGCGCCAGATACCGATAGGCTCGCCGATGTGGATGTAGCTCACGAGCGACTTCTTCTCCAGTTTCTGGACCTCGGTCGCATCCGGCAGCGAATACTTCAGATGCAGCTCCTGATCCCGCATGGTCGTGGAGACCATGAAGAAGAAGAGGATCATGAAGATCACGTCGGGAAGCGACGCGGTAGAGATCGGGGGCAAACCTTTGTTGCCCTTCTTTTTCATTACTGCCATACTAATTTCTTCCTGCTAAGTCTCTTGGTTCGGCCTCCGAAATACTCATGGGCACCGCCTTGGCCACCACGGCACGCTCGCCTTCGGCCAGCTCGGCGAATTTCTTCTGGAACTTCGCCCGCGCCACCTCGTCGCGGATCTCATTGACCGCACGGGTCAGCTCGTTCTGCACCATGATGTAGTTCTGATACTGGGTATCCTTGGTCGTCTGAAGCGAAAGCACGCCCTTACCCACTGCATAGGTCCACTTGCTGCCGTCCGGAAGATCGAACTCCTGCATCTCCTTCTCGGGAAGATTGGGATCGTCCATCGGATTGAGCAAAAACTCTTTGGCCCGGTCTTTCAACTGGTGGATGTCGAGATACTCCTGCTCGCCGGCACGCCCCACGAAGAGGTCGCCCCGACCGTTGATGAGCACGGGGAGCACGTTACGCACACGCACCTTCAGATCCTCGACCTGCTGATTCTCGGGAGGCATGGGAGGAAGGTTGCGGGCGATACCCGTATCGACATTCATCGTCGTAGCCACCAGGAAGAATATGAGCAGCAGGAAAGCGATGTCGGCCATAGAACCGGCATTGATCTCCTGTACTTTTCTTTTGTCTGTAGCCATTGTGTAGTCGAGTTTCTATTTGAACGCCTTGTAGATTTCGGTAAAGAGGGCCGTCAGAATCGCACCGGCCATCGCCACGTAGGTTACCAGAATGCTGGCCTCCGTAACGACCGTCTCGGAGTGGGGGAAGAAACCGCCCGTCGCCAGATCGGGAATCTGGATCGAATGCCCCTTGGCGATCATATAGGCCGCAACGACGATCACCGCGATCAGCGCCGTCAAAAGCAGCGTTCCCTTGATGCCGGCCGGGTTCTTGACCATGCCCCAAAGCGCACAGAACAGAGCCGATGCCACCGCACCCACGATCAGCACGTAACCCCAGATGAGGTTCAGGTTGATCGACTCGCTGCTGCCGCCGTCCGCAACCGCATATACGGCCAGAGCGACCGTTATGAGCATCACGACAGCGAGCAATATGTTAAATACTTTTTTCATAATCGGGATAATGAATCTTTTGGATGCGAATTATTTCTTGTACTCGGTCAGCATGTCCATCAGGATGATCGACGAATCCTCCATATCGTTTACCAGCGAGTCGATCTTCGAAACGATATAGTTGTAGAACAGCTGAAGAATAACCGCAGCGATAAGACCCATCAGGGTAGTCAGCAGGGCGACCTTGATACCGCCGGCAACCAGCGTCGGGGAGATATCGCCGGCAGCCTGGATGGCATCGAACGCAGCGATCATACCGACGACCGTACCCATGAAGCCCAACATCGGCGACAGAGCGATGAACAAACCGATCCAGCTCAGACCCGACTCCATGCGGCCGGTCTGCACCGAACCGTACGATACGACGGCCTTCTCGACGCTGTCCAGACCCTGGTTGTAGCGATCCAGGCCCTGATAGAAGATCGAGGCGATCGGGCCGCGCTTGTTGCGGCAAACCTCCTTGGCAGCCTCGATGCCGCCGTTCTTGAGCGCGTCATTGACCTGGGCGATGAATTTCTTCGAGTTGATCGTCGAGAAGCTCAGATAGAGCATACGCTCGATGGCGATGGCCAGACCCAGAACCAAGCAGAGGAGCACCGGAAGCATCCACTCCCAGCCGCCTTCGAGGAACTTCTGCATCAGCACCTGGTGCATCGGAGTGGCATCGGCCAGCTGCGTCTGCGCGGCCACTACGGTCTCGACGACAGCAGCCTCTTCAGTCGCAACCGTCTCCTGAGCGAAAGCATTAACAGCGCCGAGCGAGAAAGCGGCAGCCGTTACAATCAAAAAAAGTTTTTTCATAATGGTTAATTAAAATTTTAATTAGTTGATCGTTTTTACTTTTCTATCGCATTAAAAAATTCAGTTCTTCGGGAGCGCCCGCCTCCGCCGCAACCGGCCCGCGCAACCGGCGGACATGCCCGAGGGCAGACGGACGACGAGGCACCGCGACCGGTACGCCCCTCCGCAACAACACGCAAACCCAATGACACACAGGCATTCACGCCCGAATCACCGGTTTTGCGACGGGAAGAAAGCGCACTTTGAGTCCCGAAATATACGAATTTATTTCATTCCGTCCAACGCTTTCAGCAAGTAAATTCTCCCTTGAGGGGCATGCGCAACAGTTCCAGAGTCCGCTCCCGGGGCAGCTCCAGCCCCAGAACGTACATCAGTTTGGTCACGGCCGCCTCGGTGGTCATGTCGTGGCCGCAGAGCACGCCGATCTGCTGCAGCCGCAGCCCCGTCTCGTACAGCTCCATCATCACGGCACCGCCCCGGCACTGAGTGACGTTGAGCACGATCAGCCCCCGGCCGATCGCCTCCTCCAGCACGCGGATGAACCACTCGCTCGTCGGCGCGTTGCCCGCACCGAAGGTTTCGAGCACCACGCCCCGCAGCCCTTCTGCCGAGAGCATGGCCCGCAGCGTGCGCTCCTCGATACCCGGGAAGAGCTTCACCACCGCCACGCCGCCGCTCAGACGGGAGGCGATCCGCAGCGGCTCGCCGTAGTTGTCGGGATGGAGGATATATTCGGTATGGTAGGAGATATTGACTCCCACGTCGGCCAGCGCCGGGTAGTTGTACGACCAGAAGGCGCTCAGGTCCTCCGAGCTGCGCTTGGTGGTGCGGTTGGCGCGGAACAGACAGTTCTGGAAGTAGAGCGACACCTCCGGAACCGCCGGGCGGCCGTCGATGCGGGCCGAAGCGATCTCGATGGCCGTCATCAGGTTCTCGCGGCCGTCGGTGCGCAGCACCCCGATCGGAATCTGGCTGCCGGTAAATACCACCGGCTTGGAGAGGTTCTCCAGCAGGAAGCTCAGCGCCGAAGCGGTGTAGGACATGGTGTCGGTGCCGTGCAGCACGACGAAGCCGTCGTAGCGGTCGTAGTTGTCGCGCACGATGGCCGCCAGTTCGAGCCAGTTTTCGGGCGAGACGTTCGAGGAGTCGATCACAGGATTCATCGTGAAGACCTCGAGGGCGATATTCAGCGTCCGCAGCGAGGGAAACTCCTCGTAGATGCCGCCGAAATCGAAAGGCACGAGCGCACCCGTCTCGGGATCGGGCTTCATGCCGATGGTGCCGCCCGTATAGATGATCAGAATTTTGGGTTTCATGGTTATGACGTTTTTGTTTGAATTTCGTTACCGATCGCTTCGCATCGCGCGCCGCTCCCGCCGCCGAACATCCGCAGGGCGTTCCGCGTCGTGACGGCGGCCACCTCCCCGGCAGAGAGGCCCTTGATCTCCGCGATTCTGTCGCAAATATAGCGAATATATCCGGATTCGTTCCGCTCGCCCCGATGCGGCACGGGAGTCAGGTAGGGGCAGTCGGTCTCCAGCAGCAGGTCGTCCGGCTCCATGCGGCGCACCGTTTCAGCCAGCGCGCTCTTCCGGAAGGTTACCACCCCGCCGATGCCGAAGAGAAAGTCGCCCGCCGCCTTCAGCCGCCGGTAGGTCGCCTCGTCCTCGGAGTAGGCATGAAACACCCCCCGCAGCCTCCCGCCCTGCTCGCGCGCGGCGGCGGCCTCCCGCTCGATGAGCGGCACCATATCCTCCCAGGCGGCGCGGGTGTGGATCGCGACAGGCAGGTCGAGCCGCACGGCCAGGCGGCACTGCCGCACGAAAGCCTCCCGCTGCTCGGCCTTGAATCCGTCGTCCCAATAGTAGTCCAGCCCGATCTCGCCGACGGCGCAGAACCCGCCGATGCCCTCGGGCGGCGCGGCCAGCAGCCGCTCGACCGCCTCCAGCTCCTCGCGCCACCGGGGATTGCCGTTCACGGAGGTGGGGTGCAGCCCCATCATCGGGCGACAGCAGGCCCCGTAGCGGCGGCACGCGTCGAAGAGGCGGCCGTGGCTCTCCGAGTCGATCGCCGGCAGGAGCAGCAGCCCGACACCGGCCTGCCCGGCACGGGCGACAGCGGCATCGCGGTCGGAGTCGAACTCCTCGGCGTAAATATGAGAGTGCGTATCTACCAGCATACTATTCTAATAATTATACCGCCGCGGTCCTCTTACCGAAGAGTACGCAGCGCCGTCGCGCGTTCCGCCCGACCTCAGTCCCACTCGATTTCATCGCCCCGTTCGCGGACGAGCCGGCAAAGCTCCTCCTCCCCCTCGACCAGCGCCACGATCATCTCCGCAAAGCGGAGGGCCTTCCGCTCGTTCTCCGGCGTATCCTCGAAATAGGCGACATAAGAACCCGCCTCCGGATCGCTCTCCATGCACTCCAGAATATCGGGCGCATGCTCGGAGAGATAATGGCTCAGCAGGACATCCCAGTTGTAGCCATTCATGTAGGCGTTTTCGTCTATTTCGCCCAGCTTCCGCCCCAATGCCAGAGGCTTCGCGGCCTCGTTCTCGAAATACAGAACGAGGCTCCCCTCCCAGGCCCGGAGACGCACGTATTCATGCGTCAGAATCTCTCTTTCATTCGTTGTTTCCATACTCCAATTTTTTTTATCGGCCGTCCGCACGGGCTCCCCGCTCGCTCAAAGACGCATGTAGCGGTTGCCGGGCAGCTGGCGGATCGCACCGGCCATCTCCAGCCCCAGCAGCAGCGCGGAGAGTTCGCTGACGGCGAGTCCCGAACGGTCGGCCAGCAGCTCGACCGAGACTGCCTCCCCCGCACCGGCGAAGCAGCCGAGCAACCGCCGCTCCGCATCCGTAAACTCCGGAAGCGTCTCGGGCACCGGCACCGCCAGCTCCCCGGGGCGGGTCACGCCCCACATCATCTCCCGCACAATATCCTCGGCCGAAAGCACCAGCTGCGCCTTGCGGTCGCGGATCAGGGCGTTCACGCCGGCCGACATGGCATCCGTCGCACGCCCCGGCACGGCCATTACCGTGCGGTCGTAGCCGTCGGCCATGCGGGCCGTCGCCATCGACCCGCCGCCCAAGGGCGACTCGACGACCACCGTGCCGCCGCTCATGCCGGCCAAAATCCGGTTGCGGGCCAGATAGAAGGAGCCGTTCTGCCGCGCCTGCGAATGCAGCTCCGTAACCACTGCCCCGCCCCGCTCAATCATGTCGCGCGCGAGGGCCGCATGCTGCGCCGGGGTAACCGACGGCAGCACCGAGGCGATGACTCCGACGGTGGGCAGCCCGAAGGCCTGTGCCGCCCGGTGGCAGGCCGCATCGACCCCGAAGGCCAGGCCGCTCACGACGACCGTCCCGGGTGCCCGGTCGGCCAGCCCGCCCACAAGCCGCTCGGCCATCTGCTGGCCGTAGCAGGTCATGCGGCGCGTGCCGACCATCGTCAGCATCGTACGGCGAAGCACCGCGACACTCCCCCGCACATACAGCACGTGGGGATAGTCGGGCATCTCGCGCAGCAGCGCGGGATACTCTCCGTCCGTCGAGGCGATCGGCACCAGGCCGTTGCGCCGGCAATAGACCAGCTCGCGCTCGGCAGCGGGAAAAGCCTCCCGCTTCAACAGCCGGCGCGCCAGCTCGTCGCGCAGCTGCGCACCCTCGACCAGCTCGTCGCGCGAGGCGGCGAAGATCCCACGGGCCGTACCGAACCGCCCGAGCAGATGCGCCGCCCCTTTCGCCCCGATTCCGGGAGTGAGCATCAAGGCTATGTCATCGACCTCCATAATCGTCCGAAAACCGCTGTTAAGAATGGGTAAAGATACGTTTTTTCCGGCGCAAGAACGTTTTTCAACAAGAAAAAATGCAAAGTTGCGCAGAAGTTTTGCAGAAACGAGAAATCTTCCTATATTTGCACATCCGTTTGTCGGACATCCCGACGAATCAGGGTCTGATGGCCGAGTGGCTAGGCAAAGGTCTGCAAAACCTTGTACAG
>CAMWGZ010000031.1 GCA_947173915.1 uncultured Alistipes sp. | reverse complement strand
GCCGCAGATACCCTCGCGGCAGTCGTGGTCGAAAGCCACCGGCTCCTTGCCTTCGAGGATCAGGTTGTTGTTCAGAATGTCCAGCATCTCGAGGAACGAGGTGTCAGGAGAGATGTTCTCCACCTTGTAGGTTTCGAAAGCTCCGGCGGACTTGGCGTCTTTCTGGCGCCATATCTTTAATGAGAAATTCATGGTTTCAAATTGTGTTGTTAAAGGTTCGACGACAGATTGTGATTAGTCCTTGTAGTTACGCTGTGCGGGGTGTACGAACTCGAAGTTGAGCGGCTCCTTGGTCAGCTCAGGAGTCTGATCCATGCCCTTGTACTCCCAGACGGCGGCGTAAACGAAGTTTTCGTCGTCGCGCTTGGCCTCGCCCTCTTCGGTCTGGTGCTCCACACGGAAGTGGCCGCCGCACGACTCCTCGCGGTTGAGTGCGTCGCGCGCCATCAGCTCGCCCAGCTCCAGGAAGTCGGCCAGACGGAGCGCCTTCTCCAGCTCGACGTTGAAGTCGTCGGCGCGGCCCACGACCTTCACGTCCTTCCAGAACTCCTTGCGCAGAGCCTGAATCTCGACGATCGCCTTTTCGAGCGACTCCTTCGTACGGGCCATGCCGACGTTCTCCCACATGATGTGGCCGAGTTTCTTATGGATGTCATCGACGGACTGCTTGCCCTTGATCGCGAGCAGTTTGGCGATCTTCTCCTTCACGGCCTTCTCAGCCTCGTCGAAGGCTTTGGTGTCGGTCTTGACCTTCGGAGCCTGGATCTTGCGGGCCAGGTAGTCGCCGATGGTGTAGGGCAGCACGAAGTAGCCGTCGGCCAGACCCTGCATCAGCGCCGAGGCACCCAGACGGTTGGCACCGTGGTCCGAGAAGTTGGCCTCGCCGATGGCGTAGAGACCGGGGATGGTGGTCATCAGGTTGTAATCGACCCAGATACCGCCCATCGTGTAGTGCACGGCGGGGAAGATCTGCATCGGCTGCTCGTAGGGGTTCACGTCGGTGATCTCCTCGTACATGTCGAACAGGTTGCCGTAGCGCTGCTTGATTACCTCCTTGCCCAGACGCTCGATGGCGGTCTTGAAGTCGAGGAAGACGGCCAGACCGGTCTCGTTCACGCCGAAGCCTGCGTCGCAGCGCTCCTTGGCGGCACGCGAAGCCACGTCGCGCGGCACGAGGTTGCCGAATGCGGGGTAGCGGCGCTCCAGATAGTAGTCGCGGTCCTCCTCGGCGATGTCCGAAGGCTTCTTGGCACCCGAACGGATCGCCTTCACGTCCTCGATCTTCTTCGGCACCCAGATGCGGCCGTCGTTGCGCAGCGACTCGGACATGAGGGTCAGCTTCGACTGCTGGTCGCCGTGCACGGGGATGCAGGTCGGGTGGATCTGCGTGAAGCAGGGGTTGGCGAAGCCGGCACCCTTGCGGTAGCACTGGAATGCGGCCGAGCCGTTCGAAGCCATTGCGTTGGTCGAGAGGAAGAAGACGTTGCCGTAGCCGCCGGTGGCGATCACGACGGCGTGTGCGCCGTGACGCTCGATCTCGCCCGTGACGAGGTTGCGGGCGATGATGCCGCGTGCCTCGCCGTCCTCGATTACCACGTCGAGCATCTCATGACGGGGATAGCTCTTGACCGAACCGCGTGCGACCTCCTTGTTCAGCACGGAGTAGGCACCCAGCAGCAGCTGCTGTCCCGTTTGGCCGCGGGCATAGAACGTACGCGAAACCTGCGCACCGCCGAACGAGCGGTTGTCCAGCAGACCGCCGTACTCGCGGGCGAAAGGCACGCCCTGAGCGACGCACTGGTCGATGATCAGGTTGGCCACCTCGGCCATGCGATAGACGTTGGCTTCGCGTGCGCGGTAGTCGCCGCCCTTGATCGTGTCGTAGAAGAGACGATATACGGAGTCGTTGTCGTTCTGGTAGTTCTTGGCCGCATTGATACCTCCCTGAGCCGCGATCGAGTGGGCGCGGCGCGGCGAGTCCTGAATGCAGAAGATCTTCACGTTGTAACCCAGCTCGCCGAGCGAAGCGGCTGCCGATGCGCCGCCGAGGCCGGTGCCGACGACGATGATGTCGAGTTTGCGTTTGTTGGCGGGGCTTACCACCTTGATCGCCGCCTTGTGGTTGCTCCACTTCTGTGCGAGCTCGCCGGCGGGAATTTTAGAATCTAATTTGAAAGCCATATCGGATGTGTTTTTTTGATTCGACTGAAAAAGATGTTAGCAGCAGCAACTGCAGCAGCAGCTCCGGAGGAAGAAGACGATCACGACGGCTGCGAAACCGAGGAATACGATCGTCGCTGCGATGTTGGCGATGCACTTCAGGCGGGGATACCAGGTGTCGTTGCCCCAGCCCACGGTCTGGAACATGGACCACACGCCGTGCGTGAGGTGGAACCAGAGCGCTGCGAACCAGACGAGGTAGAGCACCACGTAATACCACTGCGAGAAGGTGTACTGGATCAGTGCGGCGCCGTTCTGCGGCGAGAGGCCCAGCGAGTTGGTGTGCTCGCCCATCAGCTCGACCAGCTGCATCTTAGCCCAGAAGTTGAACAGGTGCAGCAGCAGACCGCCCAGGATGATCCAGCCCAGCAGCAGCATGTTCTTCGAAGCCCACTGCACGCCCTTTTCGGTCACGGTCACGGCATAGCGCTGCTTGCCGCGTGCGCGGTAGTTGTCCATCGTCAGGATCAGCGCGTAGATGAAGTGGATCAGCACGCCGGCCGCCAGCACCGCCGTGCCGGCCAGGGCGTACCAGTTGGCACCCAGGAATGCGCAGATCGTGTTGTAGCCCTCGGGCGAGATGATCGCCACGACGTTCATGGACATGTGGAAGAGGATAAAGAGCACCAGGAAGCAACCCGTAACGCTCATTACCAACTTCTTGCCAAGAGAAGAATTAGTTAGAAAACAGTTCATGATAATTGAAATTTGATTATTTTTGTTAAAAATTGTTTACTCCCTGCAAAGATAGCGATTGTTTGCGGAATAACAAACCAAAACAGACCTAAATTTACGTCGTACAATCAGTTGTTTTATGACCAAGACAGAAATAAGAAAAGAGATGAAGGGGTTCAATACGAGCCTTCAGCCCGAACGCCGGGCCGAACTTTCCGAGGCGATTTTCCGTCAGGTGGAGCGCCTGCCCGCTTTTGCGGCGGCCCGTACCGTCGCCTTTTTCAGCGCGCTCCGCGACGAGCCGATGACCGACGGGGCGCTCGCCCGCTGGAGCCGCACCCGGCGGATCGTGCTGCCCCGGGTCGAGGGTGAGATCATGCGTTTCTACGACTACGATCCCGCCGCGATGAACGCCTCCGGCGCTTTCGGGATCAGCGAGCCGACGGGCACCGTCCCCTGTCTGCCGGAGGAGATCGACCTGATCGTTGTGCCGGGTGTCGCCTTTACCCGTGCGGGGATGCGTCTGGGACGGGGCAAGGGTTTTTACGACAAATACCTCTCGCAGCCCGGGATGCGGGCTTTCAAGGCGGGAGTGTGCTACCCCCACCAGGTGGTCGCGGAGCTGCCGGTCGATCCGCACGACATGCCGGTCGATGCCCTCTGCTGCGGGGCTGCGGAGCAGTAGCGGAGTCGCTTCGAAGCGAACGGACGGGGCCATCGGATGAAGATCCGATGGCCCCGTTCCGTGATGCTCCGCCGTGCGGGCGGTTATCTGCTCAATTCGGCTCCGAGGACGATGCCGGGGTAGTTCTCCAGCAGTGCGGCGAGCTGCTGCAACTTTTCGTCGTCGCTGTTTTGCGGGGCTGTCTGCCGGATGACCTCCAGCACCCGCTGCGCGTCGAAGCGCAGTTGCAGCCTGCCGTCGGCAATGGCTGCCTTTCCGTCGATCGTGCCGCGCGTTTTATCGCGCACGAGCGTGACGGTCAGCACCCCCTGCGGGGCATCGTAGGCATAGGATCCTTCGGCCTGGCGGTCCGCCAGCGCGATGCGCACTCCGCCCCGTTTGCGGAACGAGACGGTCCCCTGCCCGGGAACCAGCCCCGCTTTGGCGAGCGCGGCGGCGAACTGCTCCCGGAGCGTGCCGACGGCCAACGCTGCCAGCATGTCGTCGCCCGTATATTCGAGCAGCGGCGCACGGTAGGTCCAGTCGCCGTAGAGCGCGGCCTGCGAGGCGGGCGGAACGGCTGCGGCTTGCTGCGGCTCCGCCGTCGTCGTGCTGCCGCCGCCGAGCAGCTGTTGCAGGCGGTCGCCCCACGACTGGGCCGATGCGGGATGAAGGAAGAGCGTGGCTGCGAGCAGCAGCGCGAATGCCGGAATGCGTCTCATGGTGTGCGGTCTATTTGGAGAAGTTGAAGCCGATGGCGATGCTCTTGTACTTGTCGAGCGCCGAGGTCAGGCTCCGCAGCGAGGAGACCTTCGCCCCGAGGCCCGAGACCAGCTCCAGCAGCTTTTCGCTTGGGAAGACCAGCTGCATCTGCGTGCCGCTCAGGTAGGCGTGGCCGTTGAGCGTGCCGAGTTTGCCGACGGCCTTGTTCAGGTGGAGGGTCATGACGTGCGTGGAGGCATCGAACTCGTAGGTTCCCTCCAGCGTGCGGTTGCCCAGCAGGGCCTGGAAATCGCCCTCCTTGCCGAACGTGAAGCGGCAGGCTCCGGGCTTGATTCCGATGGCCGTATAGACCGGTTCGAGTCTCTTTTCGAGTCCCGATGAGAGGGCCGAGCCGCCCAGCTCGCTCAGCGTGTCGTCGCTTTCGAGCTTGATGCCCGGACCGGAGTATTCCCACGTGCCGATGACGGCCAGCTGGGTCAGCTTGCCGCCTGTGGCCTTATCGGCCGCTGCGGTGGCCACCTTCGAGAGTGCGTCCTTCCAGTCCTGCGCCCGGAGCGAGGCGCTTCCGGCGAGCAGCAGAGTCAGTAAGAGAAGTGTCTTTTTCATTTTTGCTGTAAATTTTGTTCGTTGGCATCTATTCCCCGAGCAGGCGGTCGATCTCCCGCAGCCAGAGTCCCGCATCGGCATCGGAGGGCATGCGCCAGTCGCCGCGGGGCGAGAGCGACACCACGCCGACCTTCGGGCCGTCGGGCATCGAGGAGCGTTTGAACTGCTGGGCGAAGAAGCGCTGGAAGAACACCCGCATCCAGCGCAGGATCGTCGCCCGGTCGTAGCGGCCGTCGAACGCCTTGCCCGCCAGGAAGAGGATCTTCTCGGGCATGTAGCCGTTCTGGAGGAAGTGGTAGAGGAAGAAGTCGTGCAGCTCGTAGGGACCGACGATCTCTTCGGTGCACTGCATGGCGGTCTCGTCGCCCGCTTTGCCGGGCAGCAGCTCGGGGCTGATCGGCGTGGCGACCACGTCGCGCAGGATCTCGCCGGTCGCCGCGTCGTCGCACTGCTCGGCCATCCAGCCCAGCAGCTCCCGGATGAGGGTTTTGGGCAGCGAGGCGTTGATGTTGTACATGGACATGTGGTCGCCGTTGTAGGTGGCCCAGCCCAGCGCCAGCTCGCTCAGGTCGCCCGTGCCGAGCACGAGGCCCTGCTCCATGTTGGCGACATCCATCAGGATCTGCGTCCGCTCGCGGGCCTGTGCGTTTTCGTAGGCGGTCGTGCGGGCCTCGGGATCCAGTCCGATGTCGGCGAAGTGCTGGCGGCACGCCTCGCGGATGGGTATTTCACGTGCCGTAACGCCCAGACGCTCCATCAGCGCCAGCGAGTTGCGGTGGGTGCGTTCGCTCGTGCCGAAGCCGGGCATCGTGATGCCGATGATCCCCTTGCGGTCCAGCCCCAGACGGTCGAACGTGCGCACGGCGACCAGCAGCGCCAGGGTCGAGTCGAGTCCGCCCGAGATGCCGAGCACCACACGCTTGCACCCCGTGTGGTGGAGCCGCTGGAGCAGTCCGGCGGTCTGGATATTGATGATCTCGCGGCAGGAGTCCTCCCGCTCTTCGGGCGTTGCCGGCAGGAAGGGGTGGGGCGCGACGGTGCGGTCGAAGGTCGTGTCGGCCGGATTCTCGGGGAGCGAGATCTCCACGATGATCCGTTCGGCCGGCCGGTGGGGGGAGAAGGTGGTCGTGCGGCGGCGCGAGGTGACCAGACGCTCGGTGTCGATGTCGGCCACGATGAGCTGCTCTTCGGTGCAGAAGCGCTCGCTGCGCTGGAGCATCTTGCCGCTCTCGACGATCAGTCCGTTTCCGGCGAAGACCAGGTCGGTCGAAGATTCGCCGAAGCCGGCCGAGCAATAGACGTAGGCCGACTGCGTGCGTGCCGACTGCGACTTGACCAGCGTGAGCAGGTAGTTGTGCTTGCCGATTACCTCGGGCGAGGCCGAGAGGTTGAAGAGGATCTGTGCGCCATCGACGGCCTGGTGGAGCGACGGGGCGGCCGGCACCCACATGTCCTCGCAGATCTCGACTCCGAACTTCACGCCGTTGAGGCTGAAGAGGATGTTGTGGCCCAGATCGGTCTCCTGACCGCACAGGTGGATGGTGGCGAAGCCGATCTCCTCGCCCGAGAGGAAACTGCGCGCCTCGTAGAACTCGGCGTAGTTGGGGATGTAGGTCTTGGGAACCACGCCCTGGATGCGTCCCTGGGCGAAGACTACCGCGCAGTTATAGAGCGCGTTGCCGAACGATACGGGCATGCCGACGATGCCGACGATCGGGAGGTCGCGCGTCTGTTCGAGGATGTAGCCCAGCCCCTGCTCGGCGGCCTGCAGCAGCAGCGGCTGCAGGATCAGGTCGCCGCAGGTGTAGGAGGTGATCGAGAGTTCGGGGAAAAGGATGATGCTGGCACCCCTGTCGGCACCCTTGCGGATCAGCTCGGCGATGCGGCGGGCGTTGTAGTCGCAGTCGGCGACCCGCACGTGGGGGATCGCCGCCGCTACCTTGAGAAAACCGAATTTGTTCATCGTCGTCTCGCCTTATTTCGTCCAGAGTTGTGCCAGGTTCAGGATGACCTGCATGGCTTTGCGCATGGTCGTGAGCGAGCAGTACTCGAAACGTCCGTGGAAGTTCATGCCGCCCGTGAAGATGTTGGGGCAGGGGAGTCCCATGAACGAGAGGCGCGCGCCGTCCGTGCCGCCCCGGATGGGTTTGATCAGCGGCTTCACGTCGGCCATCCGCATCGCCTCGACCGCCTTGTCGATTACCTGCGGATGCGGCTCGACCATCTTGCGCATGTTGTAGTAGGAGTCCTTGAGCGTGAGCTTCACGACCTCCTCGCCGTATTTCTGTGCGAGCAGATCGACGCACGACTGCATGAAGCGCTTGCGCTCCTCGAACTTGCGGGCATCGTGGTCGCGGACGATGTAGGCGACCTGCGCCTGCTCGACCGTGCCGTTGATCCCCACGCAGTGGTAGAATCCCTCGTATCCGGTCGTGTGCTCGGGGCGCTCCCAGGCGGGCAGCAGCGCATTGAGTTCGCAGGCCACCTGAAGGGCGTTGATCATCTTGTCCTTGGCGTATCCGGGGTGGACGTTGCGGCCCTGGATCTCGATCTTGGCGCTCGCGGCGTTGAAGTTCTCGTATTCGAGTTCGCCCTCGAAGCCGCCGTCCATCGTGTAGGCGAAATCGGCACCGAAAGCCTTGACATCGAAGAAATCGACACCCCGGCCGATCTCCTCGTCGGGCGTGAAGCCGATGCGGATCTTGCCGTGCTTGATCTCGGGGTGGGCGATCAGGTACTCGGCGGCGGTCATGATCTCCGCCACGCCCGCCTTGTCGTCGGCACCCAGCAGGGTGGTGCCGTCGGTGTGGATGAGGGTGTGGCCCTTGAAGAAGCTCAGCTCGGGGAAGTCCTCCACCCGCATCGTGTACTGGTCGTTCAGGCGGATGTCGCCGCCGTCGTAGTTCTCCAGCACCCGGGGTTTCACGTCGGCACCGCTCATGTCGGGAGCCGTATCGACGTGGGCGATGAAGCCGATCACGGGAGCCTGCTCGCAGCCGGGGGTCGCGGGGATCGTACCCATCGCGTAGCCGTACTTGTCGATCGACACTTCGGTCAGCCCGAGGGCTTTCATCTCCTCGACCAGGTGGCGCAGCAGCACCAGCTGCTTGTCGGTCGAGGGGAAGGTTTCGCTGTTCTCGTCGCTGCGCGTGTCGAACGAGACGTATTGGAGAAATCGTTCTTTGAGTTCCATAGTCTGTAGTTTTTTATTTTCGGTTTTATTCTTTTGTTCGTAGGGTTACTCCTCCTCTCTTTTCGCACGGAGCGAGTGGAGGATGAAATAGGCGATCAGGGCGATGTACATTGCCAGCGCCAGCCAGGTGGCGGCGTTGCTGCCGTGCCATCCGGCGATCTGCCAGTCGATGCCGGCGAAGTTGAGGATCGCGCTGACCACACCCATCAGCGCGCCGCCGGCGATGAAGCCCGAGGCGATGAGCGTGCCCTGGTTGGTGCGGGCCTTGTTGAGCGCCTGATCTTTCGAGCGGGTCGAGACGAACCAGGCGACCAGACCGCCGACGAGCAGCGGCAGGTTGAGTTGCAGCGGGATGAACATACCCAGCGCGAAGGGGAGCGCCGGCACGCCGATGGCCGTGAGCACGAGCGCGAAGACCGCGCCGCAGAAGTAGAGCAGCCAGGGGGCCGAGCCGCCCTGCATGAGGGGCTGGATCACGGCGGCCATCGCGTTGGCCTGGGGGGCCACCAGCAGGCTGCCCTCGCCGAATCCGTAGGTCTTGTTGAGGATCATCATCACGCCGGCGACGGTGGCGGCCGAGACGAAGACTCCGAGGAACTTCCAGGCCTCCTGCTTGCGGGGCGTGGTGCCGATCCAGTAGCCGATCTTCAGGTCGGTAATGAAGCCGCCGGCCGTCGAGAGGGCCGTGCAGACCACGCCGCCGATGATCAGCGCGGCGGTCATGCCGGAGGTGCCGGTCAGTCCGACGCTGACGAGCACCAGCGAGGCGAGGATGAGCGTCATGAGCGTCATGCCCGAAACGGGGTTCGAGCCGACGATGGCGATGGCGTTGGCCGCCACGGTGGTAAAGAGGAAGGCGATGGCGAAGACGATGAGCAGCGCCACGACCGTCTGCCCCCAGTTGTGCAGCATGCCGAACTGGAAGAAGAAGAACGTTGCCGTGAGCGTGGCGATCAGCGTCGTGAGGATCAGCCGCATGGAGATGTCGCGCTGCGTGCGCTCCACCTTGGCTTCCGCCTTTTTCTTGCCCGCAAACTCGCTCACGGCCAGTCCGAGCGCCTGACGGATGATGCCGCCCTGACGGATGATGCCGATCAGTCCGGCCATCGCGATGCCGCCGATGCCGAGCGGCCGGCCGAAGGCCTGGAACAGCTCTTCGGGCGAGAGTCCCGCGCCGGAGGGGGTGGAGCCGACCAAAGGCACCACCAGCAGCCAGACGAGGAACGAGCCGGCCGTGATGATGGCCGAATATTTCAGTCCGATGATGTAGCCCAGACCGAGTATGGCGGCGTTGGTATTGACTTCGAGCAGTACCTTGAATTTATTGGCGCAGAGCGTACCCCAGGCCGTCATGCGGGTCGAGATCTGTTCGGTCCAGAGTCCGAACGTGCCGGCGATGAAGTTGTAGAGGCCGCCCACCAGACCGGCGATGGCCAGCAGTTTGGCCTGGTTGCCGCCCTTCTCGCCCGAGACGAGCACTTCGGTGGTCGCGGTAGCCTCGGGGAAGGGGTATTTGCCGTGCATCTCCTTGACGAAATATTTGCGGAAGGGGACGAGCAGCACGATGCCCAGGATGCCGCCGAAGAGCGACGAGAGGAAGATCTTGTAGAAGGCCGCCTCCAACCCCAGGATGTAGAGCGCCGGGAGCGTGAAGATCGCGCCGGCGACGATCACGCCGGACGAGGCGCCGATCGACTGGATGATGACGTTCTGTCCGAGCATGTTCTTCTTGCCCATCACGTTGCCGACACCGACGGCGATGATCGCGATCGGAATGGCGGCTTCGAAGACCTGGCCGATGCGCAGGCCCAGGTAGGCTGCCGCCGCCGAGAAGAGAATGGCCATCAGCAGTCCCATCGTGACCGAATAGGGGGTCACTTCGGCCGGAGTCGCCGAGTCGGGCATGATCGGGGTGTAGCGTTCGCCCGGCTTGAGTTCGCGGTAGGCGTTTTCGGGCAACGATTGAGTGGGTTTGGGTTGTTCCATCGGTGTCGTATTTTTGAGATTCTTGAATGCGTCGGAAAAAGTTCCTGCGAACCACAAAATTAGTGCTTTTGCCGGAAAAAACAAAAACGGCGGCCGAATTGCCTCTCTTCGCGTCGTGCCGCGGGAGGCGGAATTACCGCCCGTACCCTGTTCCGGACGCGCCGTGCGAAGGGGCTGCGTGCAAAAAG
>CAMWGZ010000030.1 GCA_947173915.1 uncultured Alistipes sp. | reverse complement strand
CTCCAGAGACGGCACGAGAAGGAGATCTCGCGGCCGTTGCGCTCCATGTCGTCAAAATGCCGCAGCAGCTGGTCGTTGAAATCGCGGATGTTCTCGATCACGCTCTCGACCAGCGTAACGGGCACCTCCATGAAAACCGCCGGTTCGGGAGCGCTCGTACCCGAGGCGGCAGCGATATGCTTGTCGGTGTAGGAATCCTTTCCCTGCAGGTTGAACGTAATCGAGGCATCGCGGCCGATACGGTTGGTCGTCCACGTCACCTGCATCAGGATGTCGGCCCGGGCCGTCCGCTTGAGCCTGTCGAGCGGCGACTCGGCCAGTTCGGCCCCCGTCTCCTTCGAGACGGTCAGCGACTCCTCGGCCTCCTCGGTGCGGATGCGCTTGAGCGTCGCCTCGAGATCGCGCAGCGGGAACCCCTCCGAGGCCATGTATTCGCCCAGCTTGCTCACCACCGTCAGCAGGTCGGCGTTCTCCTGCAGGGCGCGGGTATAGTCCGGGATCCGCTCCTCGGTCCCCTGGTTGTCGAAAACGGTGTAATAACCGTTCTGGATGCACCACAGATCACTGGGCACGACCATGATCACCGGCTTCTTCGCCTGGGCGAAAGCGCCGGCGGCCAACAGCGAAAGAATCGCCGATACCAACCACCTTTTCATAGTTCGATTCTATTTGAAAATACTAAAACATGGAACCCAGGCCCCCTACGATCCCCTCCGACTGGAGCCGGCGGCGCAGTTCGTCGTACTGCACCGACACGAAGACGGCCACCTTGTACTCCTTGCCCATCTTGACCACGTTGCCCGCACCGGAGCTGCTGGCCACCGAGACATAGCGGGCATAGTCGCCCCCGTCGGCGAAGAAGGCATCGAAAAAGTCGGCGCGCTGCTGCTCCACCGCCGGATCGCTGACGAGCGGCCGCAGCGCCCGCGCCCGCTTGGTGCGGTCGTTGTTGGCCGCCGCCCCCTTGAAAACCAGGCCGTGCACGGCATTCTTGAGCGCCTGTCTGCGGGCCACGTTCACATCCTTGGAATAGCTCCAGACGCAGACCAGCACCGTCTTGTCGGCACCGACGGCCTCGTTCTGGATCTCATAACGCCACTGGACGGTCTCCCGGTTGGCCTTCTTCGTCTTGCTCTTCTGCCCCGCGCAGAGAAGCGCGGGCAGAAGCAGCAAAACGGACATGAGGAACAATCTTCTCATCGGACGATCGTTTTTTTCGGTTATTTCTTCTTGGACGACTTCATGCGCAGCAGCATGCCCTCGTAGTAGGCCTGCTTGTCCTTACCTTCGAGCAGCGTCTCCGTCGGGGCCTCGCCCTTCTTCTTGTCGTTCAGGCCGGCAGCCTCCTCCTGCCCGGCGCTGTAGGTGTTGTCCCACACCTGCTTCTTGCTGACGGTCAGCTCGCCCTTCTTGTTGTAACGCACGCGCTCGGCACCGTCCTTCTCATAGACCTCCTTTTCGAGCACCTCGAACACCTCGCCGCCCTGCAGGCCGTCGCGCGTGCCGATGCGTGCCGCGTAGGTGCGCACCGCATTGCCCTTCTTGTCGGTCGTCTCGTGGACGATCAGCGGGGTCTTGGTCTTGAATTCGTCGTATTTCTTCTCGAACTTGGCCAGCACGTCATCGACGGCATCCACCGCAGCCATGCGGATCAGCTCGCTCTCGTCCTTGTCGGAGAAGATGCCCGCCTTGGTCTTGGCCCAGGCGCGCTCGTTGCCGATGAACTGAAGCGCGAACAGGTCGCTCGCATCGTACTTGCTCAGGTCGATGTTGCCCGACTCGTCCCACAGCCCGTAGAACGACTCCAGCAGGTCATCGTTCCAGCGCAGGCGGAAGAGATAGGAATCGACCGTCACGTAGTAACCCTTGCCCATCGACATTTTGGTGGTCATCTCGGCAGCCTTCAGACCCGCAGCGGCATAACCCGTGGGATCGAACTGCGCGGCGGCGTACATGGGCAGCATGATGTCGGCCACCAGATCGTCCTTGAGCTTGTAGCCGAAGCGGGTCACGACTACGAACGTGTTGCCGAACAGCTCCTCCAGGTCGATCTGACGCAGCAGGTAGTGCGCTCCCACCTCCGTGGCGGCGGCGATGTCCTTGTCGTCCTCCGAGGCGTTGAGCATGCCGCGCTCGCGGAGCAGCGCCTCCGTGTAGTTGCCCTCGGCATCGAGCAGCCACTTGTCGGCCAGCTGCTTGGCCACGCCATGCTCGACGAGGTACTTGTTGGCCGTGCGCGCCACGTTGAGCCGGATCACGGTATCGACCGTCTTGGTCTGCGTGGCCATCAGCTCGCGCAGGATCTGGTTCATCGTCTCGTTATAATACGACTGCTTGGGAGCCTCGGCACCCGTCTGCCGGAGTTCGAGGTACTGGTCCGTCGGCACGCAGGCCATGTTGAAGGAGGCGTAATCCCCCTCGCCCAGCGTATAGAGCGCAGGGTCGATGATGCGCTCGCCGATGTTGTGGTCGTTGTACTTGGCCGACCACTCGGCATTGAGGAACGCCTCGCGGAGCACCTCTTTCTGGGGCACGGAAGCGTCCTCCATCATCATCAGGCAGACGGAGTTGCGCATGTATTTGTCGGAGGACACCTTCTTGTTGAGCTCCTGTGCCGAAACACTGCCGCCCAACAGATTCGCAGCGGCCAGGGCCGCAATCAAATAACTTTTTTTCATAAGAAACAATTTTTGATGGTTCGATCAATCCTTACAGTTATTCGAAAAACCGATTTTCCGAACAGCTCCTCCTTGTCTTTTCCGCAACCGAAATTCGTCCGAAACACTCCGCACGATCACGGGGCGAATGCCAGAATCAGGGCAACACGAGATCCTGAAACGGAAAATTCCCCCTCCCACAAAATTTGTGGGGGGGGGAATTTCTTCCCTTGTTTTTCTCTGATACAGAGACTATTTATATACGCTATTCCTCGTCGCGGTACATTTTCTCCACGTAGATCGCGTGCTGCATCGCCTCGCGCTTCGCTACGGAAGGTTTGGTAAAGTACTGACGGCGGCGGAGCTCTTTCAGTACGCCCGTACGCTCGTATTTACGCTTGAACTTCTTGAGGGCCTTCTCGATATTCTCACCCTCCTTAACCGGCATGATAATCATGGTCGTCTAAAAATTTTATCGTTTTTACTTCGTTATCTGTTATTCAATTCTCGTTCGGAAGGCGATGCACCTCTAGCACCGGCTCTTCCCCTGGACCGTACTCGGGATCTCTTCGTACCGTGAACCGAAGATAGGGAGCCAGTCGTTCGGCTTCCTTCGGGGTCAATATGCGATCTTCAACCAACTCTTCGGCAGTACTCCAACCTCCTTTCAATTGTCTTTTGCTCAACAGTCTCCTGAGCGCAGCGGGCGGAATATAGGGATGCCCTTTCAGCACGCTCGGAGGTGCAAAGTTAATATCAATTTTCCGAATTTTGCAACTATCGCAGCAAATTTGTTGCACGATCCGCTCGAAATTGGCCTCCGTAACCTGCGGAATCTCCGCCAGCTGCTCCAGCGAGTGGAAGCCGCCGAGCCGCTCGCGGTAGCGCAGAATCGCCGCGACGCTCTTCGGCCCGATCCCCGACACCGAACGCAGCGCGGCGGAATCGGCACCGTTTATCTCGACAGGAAATCTCCGCTCCGAAGGCTCCCGTTCGGGGAAGATCACCAGGGGCAGCAGCATATCGGCCACCGAATCGGCGATCATGTAGCAGGCCCGCAGCCCGGCTTCGGCGCGCAGACCGCCCGCCAGGTCGCGATAACGAATTATGGACTCCGCCTGACGCTCGGAGAAGCCCATCGCAGCGAAGCACGCCGCCGTCGCCGTATCGATCCGGAACGGAGCCTCGGGCGGAACGATCCGCCGCGATTTCGGTTCGCGGCGCTCCGCCTGCGCGGACGGCTCCGGCCGGCGCGGCGCGAACGTATATTCCCGCGCAATGCGGATATAAGGTGCCAGCAGGAAGTAGAGCGAGTCGGTCATGCCGTAGCAGAGGGCCACATCCTCCGGAATCCGGAACACCTTGCCCGCCGCACGGTAACGGAGCAGCCCCACGGCCGCACGCTCGGAGAGTCCCAGCCGCCGCAGGTCGGCATACTCCACCGTATTGGGATCGAACTCGAAGCGGCGGACGGAATCGCCCACCGCCTCCATCCGCCGCCCCGTCCGCCGGGCAGCTTCCTCCCGGTCGCGCCGCTCGACGAGCAGCAGCCCCAGCAGAAAAAGCCCTCCGAGCGATACGAACACCACGAGCGCCCGGCGCTCCCGACGCGAAAACCACCCTTTCATAACTTATCCGATCTCTACCAGGCGGCCCCGTCGGAGAGGAGCAGCCGGCGGTAACGCTCCGAGGGCGAAGCGAGACGCTCGCCCAGTCCGTACTCCTCCCAGCGGCGATCGACCAGCCGCACCGTCTCGGGGAGCGAAGTCACCACATTGGGGAAGCGCTCCGGATTGCCCGCCTCGCCGGGGCGCTTGCTCCGGGCATCGAGCCGCAGCATCCCCTCCCGGACGACCGCATCGCGCCGGGGATCGGTGTTTGCCGCAGCCAGCCAGAGCAGCTCCGCAGCCTCCAGCCCCCGGGCACGGCCGTCGAAGAGCACGGCGTAGCGCACCCCCGCGCAGACGTTGCGGGCGAAGAACGCATCGAGATCGGGCGCTGCGCCGGCAGCGTCGTCGGCGTAGAGCACCAGCACACCCCATGCGGCGAGGTATTGCGCATCCGCCGCCGCGATGCCCCCCGTCATCACGAACCGTTCGGGCAGCACCGCCTCATCGGCCGGAAGCACCGGGTCGATTCCCGTCAGGTCGAGCGCCAGTTTCCCGCCGAACCCGGAGGTGGCGGTGGCGTGGTCGAGCACGTCGTAGATCCCCTCGCTGCGCACCGCATCGCGGGGAAATTCGGCGCGGCGCAGCAGCGCGGCCAGCGCTTCGGGCGAACGTACGTCGCAGCCGCGCGGCACGACGACGAGGTATTTGTTGAACATCATCTGGCCCGCGCCCCACAGCCCCTGCGCCACCTTGGTCGCCTGCCCCTCGTAGCGGCTGTCGATCGACACGACGGCCAGGTTGTGGGCCGTGCCGGCGACGGGCATCGTCAGGTCGCACACCTCGGGCTGGGCCGCCAGGCGGATCGGAGCCAGGAAGATCCGTTCGGTGGCCTGCGCGATGTAGGCATCCTCCTGCGGCGGGATCCCCACCAGCGTGGCCGGATAGACGGCATCGCGCCGCCGCGTGAGGGCCGTCACGTGAAAACGGGGGTAGCGGTCCGTGAGCGAGTAAAACCCCGTGTGGTCGCCGAAGGGTCCCTCCTCGCACAGGGGTTCCTCGGGATCGACATATCCTTCGATCACGAAATCGCAGTCGGCCGGGACGTAAATGTCGCTGGTCAGGCACTTGACCAGCTTCACGGGCCGCTGCCTCAGGAAGCCGGCCAGCAGGTACTCGTCCATGTTGTCGGGCATCGGGGCGGTCGCGGCGTAGGTATAGACCGGATCGCCGCCCAGCGCCACGGCCACGGGCATGCGCCGCCCGGCGCGCCGGTAGCCCTCGCAGTGGCGGGCACCGGTCTTGTGGCGGTGCCAGTGCATTCCGGTCGTATGCCCGTCGAAGAGCTGCATGCGGTACATGCCCACGTTGCGGATGCCCGTCTCGGGATCGAGGGTGTGGACCAGCGGCAGGGTCACGAACCGCCCGCCGTCGCAGCCCCAGCACTTGAGCACGGGAAGCGCATCGAGCGATGCCTCCTCGCCGCGCAGCACCACCTGCTGGCACTCCCCGCGCGAGGAGGAGGTGCGCGGCAGCCAGCGCGACATCCCGGCCAGCAGGGGCACCATCCGCAGCTTGTCGGCCAGCGTGTTCTTCGGTCCGGCGACCTGCCGCAGCAGGTCGTCCAGACGGCGGGAGAGGGCCTCCAGCGACCCGACACCGAGCGCGAGGGCCATACGCCGCTCGGACCCCATCATGTTCATCAGCACCGGAAATCCGGTCCCGGTCCGCTCGAAAAGCAGGGCCTTGCCCCCGCCGGGCTGCTTCGAAACGCGGTCGGCGATCTCCGCCATCTCATATACGGGCGAAACCTCCGCCCCGATGCGCACCAGCTCGCCCTCCCGGTCGAGCAATTCGATAAATTCCTTCAGATTCCGATACATAAATCCGCTTTTTTCCCGCCGCGGGCACCCTTCCGCACCCGCCCGGGCCGCTTTTCGTGCAAAGGTAGCAAAACGCCCCGGCATCTCCAACACCCCGGACCGCCGGACCTTGCTCCCGCAAAACGAAGAAAACGGCCGCAAAACAGACCTCCCGAGCGGCTGCGGCAGCGGAAAGAGGTTAAATTCCGCTGTTTTTTGCTTCCAATCCCGCAAATATTTCGTACCTTTACCCGGAATTTAAAACGAATGTTGAAACATTTCAATACTAATCTCTAATTTATTATGGCAAATACCAACCGTGAAAAGTTGTTTACCGAGTTCCCGCAGGTCTCGACCGAGAAGTGGGAAGAGGTAATCACAGCCGACCTGAAAGGTGCGGACTACGAGCGTAAATTGGTGTGGAAAACGCCGGAAGGATTCAACGTGCGCCCCTACTACCGTGCGGAGAATCTGGAGGGGCTGAAATTCCTCGGCTCCGAAGCCGGAGTATTCCCCTACGTGCGGGGCACCCGTGCCCACAACCGCTGGAAAGTCCACCAGACGGTCATCGTGAAATGTCCCAAGGAGGCGAACGAGACAGCGCTCAAGATCCTCAACGCCGGCATCGACTCGATCGAGTTCCGCATTACCTCGGAGGAGTTCTCCGCCGAAGAGCTCGACACGCTGCTCGCAGGCATCTCCCTGCCCGACGTGCAGGTTACCTTCAGCGGCCGCAAGACGGCCCGCGTCGCAGAACTGGTGCTGGCCAAGATCGAGCGTGAGAAACTTCCCGCCGAAGAGCTTCACATCAACTTCTGCATCGACCCGCTGGTCAAGAAGCTGACCTCGAAGGGCGACTTCTGCTCGGAGAACGGCGTGAAGTGCTTCGAGCGCATCGCCGAGCTGATCCGCAAGACCAAGGATTGCAAGGGCATCCGCGTCATCACGGTATCGGGCCACATCTTCAGCAACGCAGGCTCGACCATCGTCGAGGAGCTCGCCTTCTCGCTGGCCGCAGGCCACGACTACCTGGTCCGCCTGATGGAGATGGGCTTCTCGATCGAGGAGGCGGCCCGCAAGATCCGCTTCTCGCTGGCCATCACCTCGAACTACTTCATGGAGATCGCCAAGCTGCGCGCCGGCCGCATGCTGTGGGCCAACATCGTCAAGGCCTACGCTCCGGCCAAGAACTGCCCCTGCAAAATGTTTACCCACGCGGTAACCTCGTCGTGGAACCAGACGGCATACGACCCCTACGTGAACATGCTGCGCGGTACGACCGAGGCCATGTCGGCGACGATCGCCGGCGTGAACTCACTGGAGGTGATGCCTTTCAACGCCGCATACGAAGAGCCTAACGAGTTCTCGATGCGCATCGCACGCAATGTCGAGCTGCTGCTCAAGCATGAGTCGCACTTCGACCAGGTGGTCGATCCGGCCGGCGGCTCCTATTACATCGAGAACCTGACCGACTCGATCGCCAACGAGGCATGGAAGCTCTTCCGCGAGATCGAGGAGAAGGGCGGATACACCGAGGCATACCGCAGCGGCATGATCGTCGAGCGCGTGAAGGCTTCAGCCGCAGCGAAGGACAAGAACATCGCTACGCGCCGCCAGATCCTGCTGGGTGCCAACCAGTATCCCAACTTTACCGAGACGGCCGGCAAGGAGCTGACTGAGGAGGCCGTGACCCGTCCCGCAAGCGAGGGCAACACCCTGACTCCCTACCGGGGTGCGATGGCTTTCGAGTCGATGCGCCTGCACGTCGATCGCAGCGGCAAGGAGCCGAAGGCGTTCATGCTCACGTGCGGCAGCCTGGCGATGGCCCGCGCCCGCGCCCAGTTCTCCTGCAACTTCTTCGCATGCGCCGGCATCAAGGTCATCGACAACACCTTCTTCAAGTCGCTCGAGGAGGGCGTGAAGGCCGCGCTGGATTCGAAGGCGGAGATCGTCGTGGTCTGCGCGTCGGACGACGACTACGCGGAGGTGGCTCCGAAGATCAAGGAGATGCTCGCCGGCCGCGCCATCCTCGTGGTCGCAGGCGCTCCCGCATGCGCTCCCGAGCTGGAGGCTCAGGGCATCACGAATTTCATCAACGTCAAGAGCAACGTGCTCGAAACGCTGAAATTCTACCTCAAAGAAATGGGTATCTAAAAAGCGAAAGTCATGAGAGCAAAATTTGCAGATTTGAAATACGACGGAGGCGAGCAGAAGAGCTGCTGCGCTTCGAAAGGCTGCGGTCAGGTTGAGCCGTGGCTGACCGCCGAGCGAATCCCTGTCAAGGGCAGCTACTCGGCCGAGGATCTGGAGGGAATGGAGCACCTGAACTATGCGGCAGGTATCGCCCCCTTCCTGCGCGGTCCCTACTCGACGATGTACGTGATGCGTCCCTGGACCATCCGTCAGTACGCCGGCTTCTCGACGGCCGAGGAGTCGAACGCCTTCTACCGCCGCAACCTGGCGGCCGGACAGAAGGGTCTGTCGGTGGCCTTCGACCTGGCGACCCACCGAGGCTACGACGCCGATCATCCGCGCGTGGTAGGCGACGTGGGCAAGGCCGGTGTGTCGATCTGCTCGGTCGAAGACATGAAGGTGCTCTTCAACGGCATTCCGCTCGACCGCATGTCGGTGTCGATGACCATGAACGGTGCCGTGCTGCCCGTGCTGGCATTCTACATCGTGACCGGTCTGGAGCAGGGCTGCACCCTCGATCAGCTGGCCGGTACGATCCAGAACGACATCCTCAAGGAGTTCATGGTGCGCAACACCTATATTTATCCGCCCAAGTTCTCGATGAAGATCATCGCCGACATCTTCGAGTACACCTCGAAGAACATGCCCAAGTTCAACTCGATCTCGATCTCCGGCTACCACATGCAGGAGGCGGGCGCTACGGCCGACATCGAGCTGGCCTACACGCTGGCCGACGGTCTGGAGTACCTGCGTGCGGGCGTTGCCGCCGGCATGTCGGTCGATGCCTTCGCACCGCGTCTGTCGTTCTTCTGGGCCATCGGCATGAACCACTTCATGGAGATCGCCAAGATGCGTGCCGCGCGTATGCTCTGGGCCAAGATCGTCAAGCAGTTCGAGCCTAAGAACCCCAAATCGCTGGCACTGCGTACGCACAGCCAGACCTCGGGCTGGTCGCTCACCGAGCAGGATCCCTTCAACAACGTGGCCCGCACGGCCATCGAGGCGATGGGCGCCGCTCTGGGCCACACCCAGTCGCTGCACACCAACGCACTGGACGAGGCGATCGCCCTGCCGACCGACTTCTCGGCACGTATCGCCCGCAACACCCAGATCTACATCCAGGAGGAGACCAACGTCTGCCGCGAGGTGGATCCCTGGGCCGGTTCGTACTACGTCGAGACCCTGACCAACGAGATCGCACACAAGGCCTGGGAGCACATCCAGGAGATCGAGAAGCTGGGCGGCATGGCCAAGGCCATCGAGACCGGCATTCCGAAGATGCGTATCGAGGAGGCTGCGGCCCGCAAGCAGGCCCGCATCGACTCGGGCGTGGAGAAGATCATCGGCGTGAACGAGTACCGTCTGGACCACGAGGCTCCGATCGACATCCTCGCCGTCGATAACACGGCCGTACGCGAGAGCCAGATCAAGCGTCTGAAGGAGCTGCGCGCCAACCGCGACGAGGCTGCCGTCAAGAAGGCGCTCGAGGCCATTACCGAGTGCGTGAAGAGCGGCAAGGGCAACCTGCTGGAGCTGGCTGTCGAGGCTGCCAAGGGGCGTGCGGCGCTGGGCGAGATCTCCGATGCCTGCGAAGTCGTCGTGGGCCGTTACAAAGCTGTCATTCGTTCCATCTCAGGTGTATATAGTTCAGAAGTGAAATCAGATTCCGCATTCGCACACGCCAAGGAGCTGGCCGCCGAATTCGCCAAGAAAGAGGGCCGTCAGCCGCGTATCATGGTCGCAAAACTGGGCCAGGACGGCCACGACCGCGGTGCGAAAGTCGTAGCTACCGGCTATGCCGACATCGGCTTCGACGTAGATATGGGTCCGCTGTTCCAGACTCCCGAGGAGGCTGCGAAGCAGGCGGTCGAGAACGACGTGCATGTCGTGGGCGTATCGTCGCTGGCTGCCGGCCACCTGACGCTCGTTCCGCAGATCATCGCCGAGCTCAAGAAACTGGGCCGCGAGGACATCATCGTTATCGTCGGCGGTGTGATCCCCGCTCAGGACTACGACGAACTCTACCGCGACGGTGCCGCCGCCATCTTCGGTCCCGGTACGCCGAT